>JAENXO010000003.1 GCA_016649455.1 Gemmatimonadota bacterium
GCGATGTGCGCGACGCGATCGGAGCCGAGGGTCTCGAAGGCGCGCAGATCCAGCAGTTCGGTGACTCGAACGACTATCTGATCCGGGTCGCGACGTTCCGCGAGTCCGGTGAAGGTCGGGTGTCGGAGAGCGTGTCGGAAGGCCTCGACGCCGCGTACGGAGCCGGGGCCTGGGAATTCTCCCGCACCGAGGCGGTCGGACCCAAAGTCGGATCGGAGCTGAAAGAGAAGGCCCTGATCGCGATCCTGATGTCGTTCGCGCTGACCCTGGTCTACCTCGCGTTCCGCTTCGAGTGGCGATTCGGCGTCGCAGCCGTGATCGCGACCGCGCACGACATCACGCTGACATTCGGCTTCCTGTCGCTGTTCAACATCGAGGTCACGCTGGCCACGGTCGCGGCGATCCTGACGATCCTCGGGTACTCCCTGAACGACACGATCGTGGTGTTCGACCGGATCCGGGAGAATCTCAAGAAGCGGCGCAAGGACTCGTACGAGGACATCATCAACTCCAGCATCAACGAAACGCTGCCGCGGACGGTGCTCACCAGCGGCACGACCCTGATAACGCTGCTCGCCCTGTTCATCCTGGGCGGCGCGGTGATCCGGCCGTTCGCGCTGGTGCTGATCCTCGGTGTGATCATCGGTACGTACTCGTCGATCTTCGTCGCCTCCCCGGTGCTGCTCGAGCTCGAGAGCTGGTCACGCAAGCGTGAGAAGCGGCGGTCGGCGGCGCCGGCGAAGGCGGGTTGAACCTTTTCGATTCGCACTGCCATCTCACGGCTGAAGCGTTTGACGACGACCTGGAGCCGCTACTGGCGCGAGCGCGCGCCGAAGGTGTGACCGAGCTGGTGACGATCGCGTCGGATCTCGACGACGCGGCGGCTGCCGTGGCCCTCGCCCGGCAGACGGCTGGCCTGTGGTGCTCGGCCGGCCTGCATCCCCACGAAGCCGATCGATTCGACGATTCGACGATCCCCGGACTGCGCCGTCTCGCGACGGAGTCCGAGGTCGTGGCGATCGGCGAGGCCGGACTCGACTTCCACTACGACAACGCGCGGCGCGAGCGCCAGCAGGAGTGCTTCGAGGCACAGCTGGCGCTGGCCGCCGAGCTGGATCTGCCGATCGTCGTGCACTCGCGCGATGCCGATGCCGAGACTGCGGAGCTGCTGCGGGACGCGTCGGGAGTGCGAGGCGTGCTGCATTGCTTCACCGGCGGCCCGGGGCTGCTCGAGGCCGGGCTCGACGCAGGCTGGATGGTGTCGTTCAGCGGCATCGTCTCGTTCCGCCGGTTCGATGGCGCAGACCTGGTGCGCCGGGTGCCCGATGATCGACTGCTGATCGAGACCGACAGCCCGTATCTCGCACCGGTCCCGAATCGGGGACGCCGCAACGAACCATCCTATCTGCCTCTGACCTGTGCCGCGGTCGCCGGGATTCGCGACCAGGCGCTGGAGGCCGTGGCCGAACTCACGCGCCGCAACGCACGGGCGTTCTACGGGCTCGACTGAGATGAGCGACCCCGTCCCGACGGGCGGCACCGGCCCGCGAATCCGCATCCTTCCCGACCACGTGGCGAACCAGATCGCCGCCGGCGAAGTGGTCGAACGGCCGGCCTCGGTGGTGAAGGAACTGGTCGAGAACGCGCTCGATGCCGGGGCGAAGCGGATCGACGTCGAGCTGCGCAACGGAGGCAAGACCTGGATCCGGGTGGCTGATGACGGCGAGGGGATGGAGCGCGCCGACGCGCTGCTCGCACTCGATCGTCACGCCACCAGCAAGATCCGCGAGGTGGCTGACCTGCGGTCGGTGGCATCGTTCGGGTTCCGCGGTGAGGCGTTGTCGTCGATCGCGGCGGTGAGCCGGTTCGAGCTGCAGACCGCCCCCGATGGCGGCGGGATCGGGACCCAGGTCCGGGTGGAGGGCGGCCGCATCGTCTCGGTGTCCGAGATCGCCCGCCGCCGGGGCACCACGGTGACCGTTCGCTCGCTGTTTCAGAACGTTCCGGCCCGCTCCAAGTTCCTGCGCTCCGCGGCAGCAGAGACGAGGGCGGCCAGCGAGGCGCTGATCCTGCTGGCGCTCGGAAATCTGCACGCCTCCTTCCGAATCGCATCCAACGATCGCGAGCTGCTGGACCTGCCGCCTGCGGCCGACATCGGAGCCCGTGTGCGGGAGCTGTGGGGAACCGACGAAGCAGGAGAGCTGCTGGCGCTGGACGAGGAAACTGCCGGAATCCGGATCGCCGGGCTGATTCAGCGCCCGGACGCCGCCCGGCCCGCCGGCGGCAGACGCTACCTGTTCGTCAACGGACGGCCGTTTCGTGATCCCGGCCTGGTGCGCGAGCTCGACGATGCGTACCGAACCACCGTTGCCCCGGGACTCCGCCCGAGCGCCTTCCTGTACCTGGCGATTCCCGCCGGCGGCGTAGACGTGAACGTGCACCCGGCCAAGGCGGAGGTGCGATTTTCCGATCCGAAGCTGGTACGGGACGCGGTGCGGGAGGCGGTCCGGTCGCGGCTCGGCGGCCTCACGAGTGCCCCCGGGTTCGGACCGGAAGCCGGTCCGGCGTTCGAGACCGGGACGGTCACGGTTCCCCTGCCGCGCGTCGCCGAGCGCCCGAGCGAGATCGTGACCGGGAAGGGATCCGAGAGGAAAACCTCGGACGAGCCTGCCCCGCAGCTCGCGTTCTTCGTGGCGCGCGGGACGACGTCCGCCGATGACGACGACGGTGGATCCGAGTTCGGAGACGCCGACGGAGATGCGGATGCCGCGGCGCTCGCCGCCCTGGCGTCGCCGGGAGATCCGACGCGTACCGGTCCGTGGCAGCTGCACGATTCCTACATTCTCGTTCCCACCAGGCAGGGCCTGCTGGTAATCGATCAGCACTCCGCGCACGAACGGATCCTGTTCGAGGAGACGATGGAGCGGTTCCAGGGGCAGGGCGGGACGTCGCAGCGCCTGCTGTTTCCGCTCACGTTGCGCCTGTCGCCGGCCGAGCAGACGGCGGTTGCCGAGCTCAGCGGCCTGCTGCGCGCGGCCGGATTCGAGCTGGAGGAATTCGGCGATCGGACCGTGATCGTGCACGCCGTGCCGAACCTGCACGAGCGGTTCGACGCGGAGACCTGCTTCCGGGAGATGGTCAGCGAGCTGGCGCACGGCTCCGAGCTCGTGAATTCCGCCCGCAACCAGCACGAACGGATCGCCAAGAGCCTCGCGTGCAAGGGCGCGATCAAGGCCGGGCAGCCCCTGTCCCGCCTCGAGATGGAAGAACTGGTGGACCGCCTGTTCGCCACAGACCTGCCCGGGCACGACGTCCACGGTCGACCGACGATACTCCGCCTCACACTCGATGAGCTGGCCCGGCGATTCGGTCGGACCTGAGCCGGCGATTCCGATCGCGCCCGGGCGTCCGCCGCTGATTGCGCTGCTTGGACCGACGGCGACCGGCAAGACCGAGGTCGGAGTGCGGATCGCCGAGCAGATTGGTGGCGAGATCGTGTCCATGGACAGCAGGCAGGCGTATCGCGGCATGGAGATCGGTACCGCCGCGCCGTCGGCAGAGCAGCTGGCGCGGGTCCGGCACCACGGAGTGGGATTCCTCGAGCCCGGTGAGCGGTACGGTGCCGGCCGGTTCGCGCGGCTCGCCCGCGTCTGGATCGAGGAGATCGAGGCACGGGGCAGGGATCCTGTGCTCGTGGGGGGCACGGGCTTCTTCTACCGGGCGCTGGTCCGGCCGATCTTCCGCGAGCCACCGCTCGACGCGGATCGTCGCCGCCTGCTCGGGGCCTGGCTGGCGGCGGCGGACCAGGAGCGGCTGGCCGACTGGGTTCGGGTCCTGGATCCCACGCTCGCGGCTCGGCTCCCGGTTCTCGACCCGCAGCGGGTCCAGCGGGCCCTCGAGGTCGCGTTCCTCACCGGGCGCCGCCTGAGCTGGTGGCAGGTGCAAGGGACGCCGGAGGCCGAACCGATCCGGGCACGTGCGTTCGTGCTCGAGCTCGATGCGGACCTGCACCGCGACAGGATCGGAGGGCGAGCCGAGCGGATGCTCGACGATGGCTGGGAAGACGAAGTCCGGGCCCTGCGTGCGGCTGGACACGGACCGGACTCGCCGGCCCTCGGCGCGCTGGGGTACTCGGCCGTGGCGGACTGGCTGGAGGGCAGGATCTCGCGCGCCGATGCCCTCGCGTGCATCCTTCGGGACACCTGGGGCTATGCCCGGCGTCAGCGCACCTGGCTCCGGCACCAGTTGCCGGCGGACACGGTGCGACTCGATGCGGCCGAACCGGTCGACCGGCTGGCCGACCGGGTGCTCGAGCTGGCGCTTGGGTCGGGTGGCTCCGGCACGAACGAAATCGAAGGGGAACGATGAAGATCGGGATCGCCTGTTACCCGACGTACGGCGGTTCGGGCGCCGTGGCGACCGAGCTCGGCTTGCAGCTTGCCGAGCGGGGTCACGAGGTGCACTTCATCTCGTACGCGCAGCCGTTTCGGCTCACGACCTTTCGGGACCGGGTGTTCTTCCACGAGGTGGAGGTCCCGCACTATCCACTGTTCGAATACCCCCCGTATTCGCTGGCCCTGGCTGTCCAGGTCGGCGAGGTCACGCGACAGCACGGGCTGGACATCCTGCACGCCCACTACGCGATCCCGCATGCGGCCGCTGCGTGGATGGCCGAGCAGATGTTGCTTGATGAAGGTATTGAGCTGAAGGTCGTTACCACGTTGCACGGTACCGACATCACGCTGGTCGGACAGGACCCGTCATTCTGGGCGATCACGCGATTTTCCGTCGAGCGATCGGACGGTGTGACGACCGTTTCGGAGTACCTGCGTGACGAAACGTACCGGGCGTTCCGCTGCCGGCGCACCGACATCAGAGTGATCCCGAACTTCGTCGATCCCGCGATCTTCGACCGGTCGAAGTACGACTGCCATGGCGCCACCCTGGCGCCCGGCGGCGAGAAAATCGTGATGCACATCTCGAACTTCCGAAAGGTGAAACGGGTGGGCGACGTCGTCGGCGCGTTCGCCGGGATTCGGAAATCGGTGAGCGCCCGCCTGGTGATGGTGGGCGACGGGCCGGAGCGCGCCTATGCTCACGAGGAAGTGGAACGGTACGGCCTGACGGATGACGTCGTGTTCCTCGGCAAGCTCGAGTCTGTGGCGGAACTCCTGTCCTGCGCCGACCTGTTCCTGCTTCCGAGTGAGCAGGAGTCGTTCGGGCTCGTGGCCCTCGAGGCGATGGCCAGCGGCGTGCCCGTGGTCGGGACCAGCGGCTCCGGCCTGGCCGAGGTGGTGGAAGACGGAGTAACCGGGTTTCTGCACCCGGTCGGCGACTTCGAGGCGATGGCCGAGAGCGGCACGCGGCTGCTGACCGATCCCGTTCTGTGGACCGGGATGTCCGTGGCAGGCCGGGAACGGGCGGTGGATCTGTTTCGGGCCGACCGTGTCGTGCCGCAGTACGAGGAGTTCTATGCCGAGGTCCTCAACTCGTGAGCATCTGGCAGGCCGCGCTGCTGGGCGTCATCCAGGGGCTGACCGAATTCCTGCCCGTGTCCAGCAGCGGACACCTGGTCCTGTCGCAGGCGCTGCTCGGGCTCGAGATGCCCGGCGTGACGTTCGAGGTCGTAGTTCACATGGCGACGCTGTGCGCCGTGCTGTGGGTATATCGGGCGCGGGTCGCATCGCTCGCCACCGGCGCGCTGCGCGGCCAGCGGGAGGCCTGGGTGTACATCGGGCTGCTCGTTGTCGCGTCGATTCCGGCCGCGGTAGCGGGGATCGGCGGAGAGGAGTTCTTCAAATCGATGTTCGGGCGCCCGGCGTGGGCAGCGTTCTTTCTGATCGTCACCGGGTTCATCGTGTGGTCGATTCACATCACGGCACCCCGCGCCACGAAGCAGGCACCCGGTCCCGGTGCGGCATTCGGGATCGGCCTCGCGCAGGCGCTGGCGATTCTGCCCGGGATCTCGCGCTCCGGCTCGACGGTGGCCGCCGGCTCGGCACTGGGGATCGATGCCGTGAAGGTGGCCGAGTTCTCATTCCTGATGTCGGTCCCCGCCATCCTGGGTGCGGGACTGCTGCAGGCGGGCGAGATCGGCGCGACGGCCGATTCCGGCGGGACCGCCGCCCTGGCGATCGGCTTCGCGACGGCTCTGGTCGCCGGAGTGGCCGCGATCCATCTGTTCGTGAAGATGCTCGAGCACCGGACGTTTCACTGGTTCGCCGTGTACTGCTGGGTCGTGGGCTCGGCGTACCTCGTGGCCGCCTGGTTCGTGCCGAGTCTTCGATGAGCGAGTCGCCGATGCATGCCCGGTTCGGCGATGTGCTGAGCATCGAAGCGCTGATCGATGCGGCGCTGGCGGAGGACCTGGGCACGGGAGACGTGACGAGCCGGTGGACCGTCCCGGACGGCGCCGCCGGGGAGGCGGAGATCGTCGCCAAGGCGACCGGCGTCGTGGCGGGCGTGGAGGTGGCTGCAGCCGTATTCCGGCGCTTCGACCCGCGGCTCGAGCTCGAGGTCGAAGTAGCGGACGGCGACGCCGTCGTCCCGGGCGATCGCGTCCTCAGGGTGACCGGCTCGCTGGAGTCGATTCTCGGGGTCGAGCGCACGGCGCTGAACTTCCTCGGCCGCCTGTCCGGCATCGCGACCGCCGCCCGTCGTTTCGTCGATGCGCTGGAGGGAACGGGTTGTCAGGTGCTGGACACACGCAAGACGACGCCGGGCTGGCGGAAGCTCGAGAAGCAAGCCGCGGCGTCGGGCGGCGCCGTGAACCACCGTGCAGGCCTGTACGACATGGTGCTGATCAAGGAAAATCACATCCGGGCCGCGGGCGGGGTGACCGAAGCGCTTGTCGCGTCGATCGGCCCCGCGCGCCAGGCGGGCCTCGAAGTGGAGATCGAGGTCACGGACCTGGCTGAACTGGAGCTGGCGCTGGCCGGGGACGCGGCCGACGCGCGACCGGACCGGATCCTGCTCGACAACATGTCGATCGATCAGCTGGAACGCGCCGTGGCCCGAGTCCGGGCCCTCGATCCGCCTCGACCGCTGCTCGAAGCATCGGGCGGTGTTACGCTGGAGACAGCACGCCGGATCGGGGCGACAGGCATCGACTTTCTGTCTGCAGGTGTGATCACTCACTCGGCCCCGGCACTCGACCTTTCGCTACAGGTACGGCAGGCATGAGCAAGAAGTCCGATCTGACGCAGGAATTTCCGACCGAGGCGCAGCTCCGCGAGCTCTGGTCCCGGGCAGATGTGCACGTGCTGGACTCGGTGGAGTCGACCAACGACGCAGCGAAACAGCTGGCCGAAGACGGCGCGCCGGACGGCACGATCGTGCTCGCCCGCGAGCAGACGAAGGGCCGGGGGCGAGCCGGGCATGCCTGGCATTCGCCGCGTGACGGGGGGGTGTACCTGAGCATCGTGTACCATCCCCGTGACCTGTCCCATCCCGCGCCGCTGGTGATCCTGGCGGGGCTCGGAATCGTAGAGCAGCTGGAGCGTTCCTTCCCGGGACTGCGGCCGATGCTGAAGTGGCCGAACGACCTGATGGTCGGGAACGGCAAATTCGGGGGCCTGCTCGCCGAGGCCGCCTGGAGCGACGCGGCGCCGCGCTACCTCGTGGTCGGGGCCGGGGTAAACGTGCGACCGCTCGGCAGAAAGGGTCCGAAGGACGTGCGCTCCGGGGGAACGGCGCTCGACGATCATCTCGAGCAGCCTGCCGCCCTGGTCGATGTCGCCGACGCCGTCGTACGCGGACTGGAATCGCACCTGTCGCACCCGGAGCCGGTTCTTACGCCTGCACTGCTCACCGAACTGGATCGGCACGACTGGCTGCGGGACCGGAGAGTCCGGCTGACCTCTCCGAGCGCCGAGGAGGGGGAGTCACAGGGGACGCCTGGCGTATGCGTCGGGATCGCGCCCGACGGAGCGCTCCTGTTCCGTCCGGACCGGGGAGCCCTGAGACGGGTCCAGGCTGGCACCGTGACGGCCGAATGAGGGAGGCGAAGTGATTCTCGCGATCGACATCGGAAACACCGAGACGATGCTCGGCCTGTTCGAAGGGTACGAAGTCGCCGACAGCTGGCGGCTGTCCACGGAGCGGCACCGGACCGGCGACGAGCTGTTCCTGCAGCTCAGCGCGTTGCTCGCGGCCCGGCCCGAAGGTGTGGCACTGCCGGAGCGGATCGTCGTGGCCTCTGTGGTTCCTGCGCTCGATCGCTCATGGGACGACGCTGCGGCCCGCCTCGGATTGCCGCTGATGCGGATCGACTGGCGCACGGAGCTGCCGATCCGTCTCGAAGTGGACGAGCCGCACTCGGTGGGTGCCGACCGGATCGTCAACACGCTGGCTACCTCCTGCCTGTTCGGGCGGGACACGATCGTGGTCGATCTCGGCACCGCCACGACATTCGACTGCATTACCGCCGACGGAGCGTTTCTCGGCGGGGTGATCTCGCCCGGGCCGCGCGCCGGGATCGACCGGCTTCACGCGTTGAGTTCGAAGCTGCCGTCGGTGCAGATCGCCTCTCCCGATCGGGTGCTCGGCCGGAACACGGTCGAGGCGCTGGAATCAGGGGTTTTCTATTCGATCGTCGAAGCGATCGACGGCATCGTCGGCCGGCTGATCGACGAATGGGGTCCGGAGGATCCGCTGGTGATCGCGACCGGTGGACTCGCCGGACTCGTCGCACCCCACTGCCGGCGTGTGCACGAAGTCGACCCGTACCTGACACTGAAGGGGATCGTGTGCGCCGACAGACACCTCGCCGGCACCGAAGGAGATCGTGCATGACCGTCCGGGTACAGAAGTCAGCGCTGGTCGGGGCCCTGGCCCTGCTCGCCGCGCCGATCCCGGCGTTCGGTCAATCGTCCGACTCGGCGCAAGCCGCGGCCGGCGCGGAAGGTGTGGCCGCCACGGCCGGCGTCGCAGGGATCCCCGGCTTCCGGGCGGGAGCGGTGGAGGACCAGCGTGAGTACGAGCGCGCGCTGCGCAGGGCCATCGACCCGGACACTGTGGCGAGGTTTGCGCGAGGCCTGTCGAACCGCTCGCACATGGCGGGCACGTCCGGCCAGCGTGCGACACGCGACTCGGTCATGGCCTGGCTCACGGCCGCCGGGCTCGAAGTCGGCTATGACAGCCTCGTCCTGTACATGCCGCAGCCGCTCGAAGTGTCAGTGGCGCGGGTGTTTCCGACCCTGGTCGAATTCGACCTGACGGAGCCACCGATCCCGGAGGACCCGTCGACCCGGTTCGACGTCGTGCCCGCGTTCCACGCCTACTCGGGTTCAGGGACCGTCGAGGCCGAGGTCGTGTTCGTGAACTACGGCCTGCCGGCCGACTACCAGGTGCTCGAATCACTGGGCGTGTCGGTCGAGGGGCGGGTGGTACTCGCCCGCTACGGCCGCAGCTTCAGGGGAATCAAGGCGCGCGAGGCGGAGAGGCGCGGCGCGGCTGCGGTGCTGCTGTACAACGATCCCGAGGGCGACGGTTTCGTCAAAGGCGAAGTGTACCCGGAAGGACCGATGCGGCCGGAAACCGGCCTGCAGCGGGGCAGCATCCTGAACTCCGATGGCGATCCTTCGACCCCGACGGGGCCTTCACTGCCCGGGGCGGCCCGGGTGCCTGAGTCCAGGATGGCCGGTGTGTCGCGGATTCCTGTCGTACCGATCGGCTACGGGGCGGCCGCAGAGCTGTTTCGCCCGCTCGAGGGACCGGAAGCCCCGGAGGGCTGGCAGGGCGGCCTCGCGCTCACGTATCACGTCGGCCCGGGTCCGACTACGGCGCGCGTCCACGTGCTGATGGAGCAGGGCGAGCCCGCGTACCGGGCGGCGTTCAACACGATCGCGGCGGTGCGGGGCACCGAATGGCCGGATGAGTGGGTGATCGCCGGTGGTCATCGCGACTCGTGGGGGCCGGGCGCGACAGACAACGTGAGCGGCACGTCCAGCGTGCTCGCCGCGGCCCGTGCCTTCGCGGAGCTGGCGGAGCAGGGATTCCGGCCCCGGCGGACCGTCGTGTTCGCGACGTGGGATGCCGAGGAGTGGGGAATCATCGGGTCGATCGAGTGGGTCGAGGCACACGAAGAGCGCCTGAGAGGCTCGGTCGTGGCCTACGTGAACCAGGACGGGGCCGTGTCGGGCACCAGGTTCGGCTCGTCAGCCGCGCCAGAGCTGGCCGGCCTCGTTCGCGAGGTCGCGGCCGACGTCACCGACCCGGCCTCTGGCCGACCACTGATCGACGTATGGCTCGAGCGGGTCAACGAACCGCTGGCAGCTGATGAGCAACTCACGGAGCCGACGGTGGGCACGATGGGTGGCGGCTCGGACCACAAGGGGTTCTACCTGCGGCTCGGAATTCCGGCGGCGGGCTTCGGATTCGGGGGGGAGGGGGGCGTCTATCATTCGATGTACGACACGCCCGCGTGGATGGAGCGATTCGGGGACCCCGGTTACCGCTATCACGCGGCCGCGGCCCGGATGACCGCGATGACGATGGCGCGGTTGGCGAACGCCGACGTCCTGCCGTACGACCATGCAGCGCTGGCCGCCTGGGTGCGCCGGGAACTCGGAACGCTGTCGGACGCGGTGAACGAGTCGCTGCGGGCAGCGGGGGCAGAGGCGGATCCGACGGCCGGTGTAATGGATGCTTCGGAACCGACGGCGGATTCGGGAGCCGGTATTCGCGCCGCGCTGGCCGAGGCGATCGTGGCGGCGGACGAGATGGAGGCCGAGGCCCGCGCGTTTCTGTGGGCTCGCGAGGCTCGACTGGCCCAGGGACAGATCGACCAGGGGTCCACGCAGCGGGTAAACGAATCCCTGCGCCGGGTAGGCCAGGAGCTCGCTCCCGCGGCGAGCGGGGCCGGGCAGTGGAGCCGGAACATGACCGTGATCTCCGATCCCGACAATGGGTATTCCGCGCTCACGTTGCCGGCGGCGCGACTGGCGCTGCGCAACGGTGATCTGCCGGGTGTGGAGCGGGCGCTGGAGGATCTTACGGATGGACTTCGCGGCGCCACGGATCGGATCCGGGACGCCGCGATAGCGTTAGGTGAGCCGGCCTCCGCCGGCCGCTGACTACCTGACTTCTTTGATCGAATTCAGCTTGTCACGCACCTTCTCGGCGTCCGAGGGGCTGACGAGCCGAAGAATCCCGTATCCCACCACCAGTACCAGTGCGACCTTGACGGCGATGATCAGTAGAGGCACCAAAACCCCGAACAGCAGGCTGAGTACCGTCATCCCCACCAGGCCGAGCACAAGCAGCGTTATGATCGCGCGAGCCATGTCTTCCTCCCCTTTTTCGAACCTCACGAGCGGCCCCTTCGACGAAGGGCGCCCGCCGGGCATAATTCATCTTTCACACTCTCATACGGCTCGACGGGCGATCCGGTTTCACTCCCGCCCCGGAGTGCCAGCCTGACAGGCGGAGCGCCGGAACGGCAGGGATACTGCCGCGTCGACCGGCCAGAACCCATCAAATGGCCCGAAATCGCCTGTATCGCGGCATATATTCGTGGCACGGAGCGTGCGTTGAAAGGCAAGCAGGGAGGCGTCGCCTTGACCGGCAGAGACGCACCCCTATTTTTTGGTCCGAGTGATTAGCACTCCAAAACAGAGAGTGCTAACAAAGCCGAATCGCCGGCAAGAACATCAGGGTTCGTTTCGAGGAGTGAATGGACATGGCTAAAGTTAAGATCAAGCCCCTCGCCGACCGGATCGTCGTCGAGCCGCTGGAGGACACGGAGGAGATGCGCGGTGGTCTCTACATTCCTGACACGGCGAAGGAAAAGCCGCAGCAGGGAACCGTGGTCGCGGTCGGCCCCGGCCGCCGCACCGACGAGGGCGAGCTACTCAAGGTCGAGATCAGCACCGGTGACCGGGTCCTGTACGGAAAGTACTCCGGGACCGAGGTGACCGTGGATGGAAATGACTACCTGATCGTCAAGGAATCCGACGTCCTCGCGGTGCTCGGCTGATACCCGCCGACCGTAAGCGCAGACAACCCGGACCACGTACTTAAGAGGAGTATCCGAATATGGCTAAGGACCTGCAATTCGATACCGAGGCGCGCGCGCGTCTCAAGAAGGGCGTCGACAAGCTCGCTGCGGCGGTCAAGGTCACGCTCGGCCCGAAGGGCCGGAACGTCATCATCGAGAAGAAGTTCGGAAGCCCGACGATCACCAAGGACGGCGTGACGGTGGCGAAGGAAATCGAGCTCGAGGATCCGATCGAGAACCTCGGCGCGAAGATGGTGAAGGAAGTCGCGACCAAGACGTCCGACAACGCCGGTGACGGCACCACGACGGCCACCGTTCTGGCGCAGGCGATCTACGCCGAGGGCCTGAAGAGCGTCACGGCGGGTGTGAACCCGATGGCGCTGAAGCGCGGCATCGATGCCGCCGTCCTGGAGGTCGTGGACCACCTGGCCGGCATGGCAGTGAAGACGACGGGCAAGAAGGAAATCGCCCAGGTCGCGTCGATCTCGGCGAACAGCGACGCCGTGATCGGCGACCTGATCGCCGACGCGATGGAGAAAGTCGGCAAGGACGGCGTGATCACGGTCGAGGAGGCTAAGGGCCTCGAGACCACGCTGGAGACGGTCGACGGTATGCAGTTCGACCGCGGCTACCTGTCCCCGTACTTCGTTACGGATCCGGACAAGATGGAAGCCATACTCGACGACGCGATGATCCTGATTCACGACAAGAAGATCTCGTCGATGAAGGACCTGCTTCCGGTCCTCGAGAAGGTCGCTCAGATGGGCAAGCCCCTCGTGATCATCTCCGAGGACGTCGAGGGCGAGGCGCTCGCGACGCTGGTGGTTAACAAGCTGCGCGGCACGATCAAGGTCTGCGCCGTAAAGGCACCCGGGTTCGGTGACCGGCGCAAGCAGATGCTGCAGGACATCGCGATCCTGACGGGCGGACAGGTGATCAGCGAGGAGCTCGGCTTCAAGCTGGAGAACACCGTCGTTTCAGATCTCGGATCTGCGAAGCGCATCGTGATCGACAAGGACGACACGACGATCGTCGACGGGGGCGGTGACCCCGCCGCCATCAAGGGCCGGATCAACGAAATCCGCGTCGCGATCGACAAGACCACGTCGGACTACGACGCCGAGAAGCTGCAGGAGCGTCTCGCGAAGCTGGCCGGCGGCGTCGCGGTGATCAACGTCGGCGCGGCGACCGAGACGGAGATGAAGGAGAAGAAGGCCCGTGTCGAGGACGCGCTGCATGCGACCCGCGCGGCCGTCGAGGAAGGCATCGTGCCCGGAGGCGGCGTGGCGCTGCTGGCGGCGCAGAAGTCGCTCGACAAGTTGAAGCGCGACGATCCCGACGAGATGATCGGCGTGCAGATCGTGCGTCGATCGCTCGAAGAGCCACTGCGCCAGATCGCTCAGAACGCTGGAGCCGAGGGCTCGATCGTGGTCGAGAAGGTGCGCGAAAAGGGCACCAGGAATTTCGGCTACAACGCCGCGACGAATAAGTACGAAGACCTGGTGAAGTCCGGAGTCATCGATCCGACCAAGGTCACGCGGACGGCGCTGCAGAACGCGGCCTCGATCGCGGGACTGCTGCTCACCACGGAAGCCGTCGTGGTGGACAAGCCGGAAGAGAATTCGATGCCTGCGATGCCGGGTGGTGGCGGAATGGGCGACATGTACTAAACGACATCTTTGGGGAGTCCGGCGCGTACGCGGGGGCTTTGCGAACTGACGTCGCTGCGCGACGTGAGGTTCGCTCCGCCCCCACTATCGCGGACGGACTCTCGAAGTTGTTGAAGCAGCAAGTAGGAAGCGGGAAAGCCCGGCCTGGTGGCCGGGCTTTCCTGCATCCTGGTGGGGGGTAGCAGATTGATCCCTTGTTGAGCGGCCGTCTTGAATGTGCTGCGTGACCGAACCGATTCCGATTCTTCGCTCCGAAAGGCCGGACCGGGACACCCGGATTCTCGACGCCGTCCGGCGGGAAGTCCGCGCTCGGCAGTTGAGCCTTCGCACCGAGGAAGCGTAGACGGGGTGGATCCGCCGCTACCTCCGATTCCATCGTACGTCGGATCCACGTTCGTTGGGCGGAGAGCAGGTGGCGGATTTCCTGGTGCACCTCGCGGTGGAGCGCAGGGTCTCTTCCTCCACCCAGAACCAGGCGTCGAGCGCCCTCCTGTTCCTGTACCGGGAGGTGCTTGGCATTGACGTCGATCCGCCGCACCGGGTCGCTCGCCCCAGGACTCCCAGGCGGCTCCCGGTCGTACTCACCCCATCCGAGGTACGCTCGGTACTCGGGCAGATGCGCGGGACCCAGAGGCTCGCGGCGACTCTCCTGTACGGCAGTGGACTTCGGCTTCTCGAATGCCTGCGGTTGAGGGTGAAGGACGTCGACTTCGAGCGGCACGAAATCGTCGTGCGGGAAGGGAAGGGTGACTGGGATCGGGTCACCATGCTTCCCGAAGTCGCGTCGACTGCCCTCGCGCGGCACCTGCGACGCGTTCAGGACCAGCACCAGCAGGATGTTGAGGTCGGTGCAGGCTGGGTGCAGTTGCCGGCGGCCCTTTCGCGGAAGTACCCGAATGCGGGCCGGGAACGGGCCTGGCAGTGGGTATTTTCCGGGACGCGTGTGCACCGGGATGCGGCGACCGGACGAGGGTGGCGCCACCACCTGCATGAATCGTCCGTGCAGCGCGCAGTGAAGGAGGCCGTGCGGCGATCAGGGGTAGGGAAGAACGCCAGCTGCCACACGTTCAGGCACTCATTCGCTACGCACCTGCTGGAAGCAGGCTACGACATTCGCACCGTCCAGGAGCTTCTCGGGCACCAGAGTGTGCGGACCACGATGATCTACACGCACGTCCTCAACCGCGGTGGCCTGGGAGTTCGGAGCCCGGCTGATTCGCTTTGAGCGGGCACGAATCCGAACCAGTACGGTCAGAACGCGCACAGGAGAAGCTTGATGTGGGCAGCGGGGGTAACCATATTACAACCAATATGGTTTCTACCGGGAGGCGACGAATGCCGGGCTTCACAGTAAAGGACATCCCCGAAGACCTCTACGACCGACTCAAGCAATCGGCCCGGCTGCATCACCGTAGCGTGAATCGAGAAATCCTGGCCCTGCTCGAGACAGGCCTGCGGTCCGAGAGAGTCCCGGCCACGGAGATCCTGGCATCCGGCAGGCAGATCCAGAAGGCGATGGGTGATCGGATTCTGAAACTCGAGGAAATCGAGTCTGCCCGCAGGGAAGGCCGCGCGTGATCGTCGTCGACACGAACGTGATCGCCTCTCTGCTCCTGCAGGCCGAGTTTTCGATCGCTGCGGCGACGGCTATCGAGCAGGACCGGGACTGGTGCGTTCCGCGCCTGTGGCGAAGCGAGTTTCGAAACGTGCTATCGACGGCGATTCGGTCAGGGCTGTTCGATCTGCAACTCGCACTGCGGGCCTGGGAAACGGCCATAGCCGTTGTTTCAGGAGCCGAGTACGAGCCGGCCGGATTCGACGTGCTTCGACTGGCTCAAACCTCCGGCTGCACGGCCTACGATTGTGAGTACGTGGCCGTAGCCACCGACCTGAACGTGTACCTGGTCACCCTGGACACACAGCTCCTGCGAGCCTTTCCGGACACGGCGGTTCACCTGACGGATTTCGTCCATTCCTGAGCGGTCGCCGGTATCGCTTGGCGCGCAGCGCTATGCGAGACTATCATTGGTAGCGCGCCCCACGCTGGATAATCGGCCACGGCCACTCACGGCAGATGGCTGTGGTTCTGATCCATTTCTTGCCTCAATGTTTGTCAACTAGACCGACTCTACGGCAGTACGTACCGCGGGAGTTCGGATGTCTACTAGGAGTTAGGCTGCTGCTGCGCGAGTCGGCCTTTGCTACGCAGGCTTCCCCTGATGAGGACGACATGATCAGAGCCATGTGTATGGCGCTAGCGCTTGCTGCCTGCGCCCCGACAGAATCGCCGCACGCGGCAGCCGGGCATGAGCCGGCTGAAGAGGCGGCCATTCTCGCCGTGATGGACGCCTTCATGCACGAGATCTCGGCCAATGATCTCGCGGCTATGGGTGCGCGGCAAACTGCTGAAGGCATGACCTATCGCATCCGTGCCCGCGAAGACGGCGGCTGGGATGTCGTGGCCCGTCCCAATTCCTACTGGGTCGCGCCCGAGCGGGCGGACGACCGCACTTACCGCGAGCGCTATTGGTCGCCGACCGTCCTGATCCGCGGTGGCATGGCGCTGGTGTGGGCACCGTACGAATTCCAGATCAACGGCCAGACAACTCATTGCGGCGTTGACGTGTTCTCGTTTGCCCAGATCGACGGCGTCTGGAAAGTATCAAACTCGATGTGGACGGTCGAACCGAACGCGTGCACCGAACTGCGGCCCCGGGATCCCAATACGATCCGGCCGCGTGACTAGCGCTTGAGCGCTGCGGCGAGATCGGCCCAGATGTCGTCGGTGCGTTAGCTGAACCCCGGACGCTGCGAGCCATCATGTGGCACGTCGGATCCTCTGATTGAGCAGCCTAACACGCGCCTGGAGCAGACGCGGTGAAATGATGGAGAAACGAAACTGGCCAGCGCGCAGCTCAGGCGCTGACCGTTAGGCCGCGGTCAGCATGACCGAGCAGGCCTGTCAGGCCGGCCCCCTCAGCCACGTAGAACGAAGGCACGAAATGAAGGCTATCGTTCACGACACCTACGGCCCACCCGAGGTTCTGGAACTCAGGGACATTGCGAAGCCATGCATCGGGGATGACGACGTGCTCATACGCGTCCACGCCGCCGGCTTGGATCCGAGCGTGTGGCATCTCATGACTGGCCTGCCATACCTGGTGCGCATGATGTTCGGTCTGCGCAAGCCCAAAACCCCTGTCCGGGGCTGGGATGTTTCAGGAGTCGTAGAGGCAATCGGCGAGAACGTGAAGGATTTCCGGCCCGGCGATGAGGTGTTCGGGTCTTGCAGAGGCGCCTTCGCCGAGTATGCGTCCGCCCGCGCGGACAGGCTTATGCTCAAACCGGCCAATCTCACCTTGGAGCAAGCGGCAGCGGTCACCGTCTCAGCCTGCACCGCGCTGCAGGCCCTGCACAACACCGGGAACGTGCAGTCAGGTCAGCATGTGCTAATCATCGGCGCGGGAGGAGGCGTGGGCACCTTCGCAGTGCAGATCGCCAAGGCGTTCGGAGCGAAGGTCACCGGCGTCTGCAGCACTACGAAGACCGACCTGGTCCGGTCGATCGGCGCTGACTACGCTATCGACTATAGCCGGGAGGACTTTGCCGATCGGCGACAGCGCTACGATCTCATCCTCGACATGGCGAGCAATCGATCAGTCTCGCACCTCAGGCGCGCCCTCACCCCCCGGGGGACGCTCGTGGCCGTCGGCGGAGAAGGCGGTGGCCGGTGGTTCGGCGGCCTCGGGGAGTCGCTCGTGTGGCTTGCGCTCTCACCGTTCATGCGCAGGAAATTCCGCTTGCTGATGGCAAGCGTACGCAAGGAGGATCTGCAGACCCTGAAAGAGCTTATCGAGGCCGGGAAGGTCAGGCCGGTCATCGATAGGACCTATCCCTTGAGCGAGGTCCCGGAGGCTATCCGATCCTGGGAGCGCGGCCACGCCCGGGGCAAAGTCGTAATCACCGTGTGAGCACGCTGGAACTCCGGCACTTCGATCGGCGTTTGTCCAGGATGAGTGAGTGTGCCTGCCGCGCAGCCTAACAAGCGCTTGAAGCTGGCGGCGCATGTAGAGCTTCGACTGACACCCGTATCTTCAACGCTCCGCAGTTCAAGCGCCGACCGTTAGGCGCACGAATGAGAGGATGCGATGAGCCGACTTCAGCGTGCCTTTTCTGGCTGGCTGTTCCGGGCAGGGCTTCTTCTCTTCGTCTTTGGAAGCGGGCCGCTCCTTGTCATCATCGCCGCAAGCAAGATTCGACTCACAAGCGATCCTAACCCAAATCCAGTCGCATTCGGCATGCTTGCCATGCTTACTTTCTGGCCGAGTCTAGCTATGGTGGCGATTAGTTTGTGGAAGGTAGCGAGATCCGACAATTCAGATGCGGTCTAACAAGCGTTAGCAGCTGACGGGACATACATCTTGGGACAAGTGCTGTAGCAGTAGTGGCGCGCAACTGAAACACAAATCCGTCAGGTGGACGCGATGGATCACCGTCCCAGCCAGTGTTACTGTGTTACTCATGACGAAAGGAGCGCCCTGACCAGTATGGCTGCATCTCACCACCACGGCCCCGAGACCGAGCCGCGCGCTGACCACGGGACGCACGGGGAACGGGGTGAGGGTTCGGAGCACCACAAAGGCCACGATCAGCACGTTGGCCATAGCCCGGAGATGTTCCGGGACAAGTTCTGGCTCTCCCTCGCCCTCACTCTTCCGGTGGTGTTCTGGTCGGCACATATCGAGGAACTTCTGGGGTACCGGGCACCTGAATTCGCCGGTTCGTCCTGGATCCCTCCCGTTCTCGCGACTGTCATTTTCCTCTACGGTGGCCTGGTATTCCTGCAGGGGGCGTGGAGGGAACTGAGGGCGCGGCTACCAGGGATGATGACGCTGATCTCCCTGGCCATCTCCGTGGCCTTTGTCTTCTCGTGGGTGGTGCAGCTTGGGTTTGTTGAAGCGGATGCGCTCTGGTGGGAGCTGGCTACGCTGGTGACCGTCATGCTGCTGGGGCATTGGATCGAGATGCGCTCGATCACGCAGGCCCGAGGTGCCCTCCAGGAGCTATCGAAGCTGCTACCGGACACTGCGACTCGCGTCACCGATCAGGGCGAAGAGATCGTACCCGTCACCGAGCTGCAGGAGGGCGAAATCGTGCTCGTCCGCCCAGGCGAACGCGTCCCGGCGGATGGGATCGTACGCAGGGGGGAAAGCGCCCTCGACGAGGCGATGCTCACGGGGGAATCCCAACCGGTGAAGAAGAAGGAGGGCGACGAAGTCATCGCCGCGACCATCAACGGCGAGGGCTCGCTCCGCGTGGAGATCACGGGCACCGGTGACAAGACCAAGTTGTCGGGTATCATGCGACTCGTGGCGGACGCGCAGAAGTCCAAGTCGAGAGCGCAGCATCTGGCCGACCGTGCGGCGCAGAGCCTGACAGGAGTGGCCATTCTGTCTGGCGTCCTCACGTTCATCGTCTGGCAGTTTCTGGGCGCGAACATCGACTTCTCCATCGTTCGGGTCGTGACCGTGCTGGTAATCGCCTGTCCGCACGCACTCGGGCTGGCCGTGCCTTTGGTGGTCGCCATCTCGACGACGTTGGGCGCGAGAAACGGTCTCCTTGTGCGCGATCGGCGGGGGCTGGAGGAAGCCCGAAACCTGAACACTGTGATCTTCGACAAGACGGGAACGCTCACCCTGGGCGAGTTCCGTGTGGTGGAGATGACAGTTGCAGACGGTTTGTCCGAAGACGAGGCGCTTCGCATCGCGGCAGGGGTGGAGTCGGAGTCCGAACATCCCCTTGCACGGGGAATCGTGAAGACGGCCGAGGACCGGAAGCTCGACGTGCCTGCCGCGGATGGGTTCCGTGCGCTCACCGGAAAGGGTATCTCCGCTTCGATCGGCAGCGCGGAGTATCACATCGGCGGACCGGCGCTGCTGAAAGACGAGGACGCGCAGATACCGGACGGGCTTCGGACGGCAGCCGAGGCAGCCGCCAACCGGGGGCAGGCCGCCATCTACTTGCTTCGGGACGGCAAGGCAATGGCGGTCTTCGCGGTCGCCGATGCCATCCGAGAAGAAAGTCGCGAGGCGATCCGCGCCCTGCACGAGCGCGGTATCGAGGTCGCGATGCTCACCGGCGACGCACAGGCGGTGGCGGATTCAGTCGCCAGGGAGTTGGGCATTGACACCGTGTTCGCCCAGATTCTCCCGGAGGATAAAGCTTCGAAGGTGCAGGAGTTGCAAGCACAGGGAAAGAAGGTGGCGATGGTGGGCGATGGAGTAAACGATGCCCCAGCTTTGGCCACCGCCGATGTCGGGATTGCGATCGGAGCGGGAACGGATGTCGCAGTGGAAGCCGGAGACATCGTGCTCATGCGGTCCGACCCGCGCGACATCCCCAAGATCGTGGCGCTTTCCCGCGCCACCTACCGGAAGATGCTCCAGAATCTGTGGTGGGCTGCCGGCTACAACATCGTCGCGATACCGCTTGCCGCAGGGGTGCTCGCGGCATGGGGCATTCTCCTTACGCCGGCTGTGGGTGCGGTTCTGATGTCGGCGAGCACGGTCGTGGTGGCGATCAACGCCCAACTTCTGAAGCGGGCCGAACTGTGACGATCTCCGCACGCCGCCCAACAAGCCGGTGCAGCGGACGGCCTTCGACCGCCGCTGACCGGCCGAGACGTTAGGCTGCTACATGGACTCCTCCCGCACCAAACAGCCACACACCTGCTGACCCACTTGGCCAATGGTCGAGCCGAGGGTCGCTAGATTGTTCCGGAAAGGGGTCGGCGATGCCGGAGAAGAGATCGGCGCTCGACAAAGAGGAGCGCGCACAGGCCGAGCAGATGACGAGCGTCAAGACCTCCGTCATCTTTGAAGCAATCCGCGCTGAGGGCGACCATGAGCTGTCCCGCTCGTTTGGCGCGCTCTGGTGGTCAGGCGTCACCGCCGGGGTCGCCATCAGCTTGTCCGTAGTCTCCATGGGCTTTCTCCAGACAGTTCTGCCCGACGCGCCCTGGACCCCTGCCGTTGTCAGCCTCGGGTATCCAGTCGGATTTCTCATCGTTATCCTCGGCCGGATGCAATTATTCACGGAAAACACAGTTACACCAATTCTCTCACTGTTCCACCGGCCAACTCGCAAGAACTTCTTGCGGACAGTGCGCATCTGGGGGATCGTCTTTGGTGCGAACATGACGGGCTGCTTGCTGGCCGCCGCCTTGCTTGTCTTTGGGCATATCGTCCCCGCGCCGCATTTGGAGAGCATCCTGACGATCTCGCGGCACTATGGGAGCGCCACCGCTGCCCAACATTTGACCTGGGGCATTCCGGCCGGATTTCTGATCGCCTCCATCGTGTGGATCTTGCCGCGGATGGACACCGGTGGAGAGGTTCTAGTGATCCTAATCTTGACCTACATGATCGGGCTCGGTGGCCTGTCCCACGTAGTAGCAGGTTCCACCGAACTGTTCGTGTTGGTCTTACACGGCGACCTCGGTCCGTTCGCTGCCGTGGGTAAAGCAATCCTGCCGGCCTTTCTCGGCAATGCCCTGGGAGGTACTGGGATGTTTGCCGTCCTTACCTATGCGCAGGTGCGAGAAGAGGTCTGAACCACGCCGGACCACTTGGGCCTGCCACGCACGCTCCGAAAGGCGGCACTTTGCTGAAAGGGGGCCGAATATCCCGATGTTACTCGGTTACGCAGCCTAACAAGCGTTAGCAGCTGACGCGGCATACATTTGGCACTGGAGCTGCAGCTACCGTGGCGCGCAGCTGAAACACAAATCCGTTAGTTCTACGGGGAGGAGAAGACTACTTGGCCGGGACTCTGCGCGAGGGTTTGCGACGAGGTCTTACGACGTCGAGGACGGCATCGGGATGTAGCGCCGCGACGCGCAGCAGCACACGCGCCGGTCCTCGGGGAGTTCGCCGGCCCTGCTCCCAGTTCTGGAGCGTGCGTACGCTGATTCCGAGCAGCGAAGCGAATTTCTCCTGCGACAGGCCGTACGCCTCCCGGATCGCGGCTACGTCCTGCTCCGGAAGCTCGAAGCTTCGCGCTGCCGCCTCCGACTTGCTCAGGATTCGGCCGCCCTGGCGAACGCTTGTCTCAAGCTCGGCGAACAGGTCCTTCTTCACTGGTATTCCTCCTCGACGATCTGGCGCAGGACCGCCTTCTGCTCCGGGCTCAGATCGCTCCGCTCGCTCTTGGCGAAGACCATGAGCATGAGGATCGTCTCGTGAGCGCCGGCCCAATAGTAGATCACGCGTACGCCGCCGCGCTTGCCCCCGCCAAGGGTTCGCCAGCGGATCTTTCGCAGGCCGCCCGTTCCGGGGATCAGGTTCCCGGCCTTCGGATCGGCCGCGAGGCGCAGTTGCAGAAGCCGGTAGTTTTCCGGGTCCAGAAGCTGCTGCACCCGTCGGGAGAAGACCACCGTCTCCTGAATCAGCACCTGATATTATACGCCATTGGCGTACCTGCGACAATGAGTGTCCGAGACCTAACACGCGCCTGGAGCTGACGCGATGGGTTCAACGTGCAGACAACAGACGACCCGGGCGCGCAGCTCAAGCGCCGACCGTTGGGCCGCCAAATTCGAGAGGCAAAATGTGGTTGCCGGGAAGCACGGCGAACCCAAGTAACGAAGCCTGGAGATGATCTATGACCAAAGACATCCTCAATGTTGTTTTCGTGGGGGGCTACTGCTTCGCCGCGGTAGTGTCTTGTTCAGCGCAGACGCCTTCGGAAACGTCGTCGCAATCAGGACACAACGCTCTGCTTAATTGGGCCAGGGAACAGGCTGTCGTGCTAAACACGATAGAGCCGGGCAGTGATGAGTCGGATCTACAAGCATTCAAACAACTGGTTGGTGATGCGAGGATCGTCTTTCTGGGGGATAGTCGTCACGATGCTCGGGAACAGTGGATGCTCAAGCATCGCCTCATAGAGTACTTGGTCAATAATATGGGGTTCACCGTTTTGGCGATGGAAGAGAGCCTCCCGTGCACGTCTCCCCTGAACGCCTTTCTGCTCGGAGAGCGAGACGACTTGGACCAAGTGCTCAGCGAGATGGGATCTTGGTACATTTGGGACACCGTTGAACTGCAGGCCTTAATGATTTCTCTTCGCGCTCACAACGAGAAAGCAACCTCGGGCCCTGGGGTGCGCGTATATGGCTTCGACAGTTCAGATGGAGCACGACAAGGCGTAGAATTCTCTCTCGCTTTCCTCGCCAAAGCAGATCCAGAAACTGCTGAACGGTTGAGGAGCGCAATCGACCTCGCACCGTTTCGTGTAGATTTCTGGCCTCAGACTATGCAGAAGTACGGGGATCTGGCCGCGGGGGCAGTTGACTCTCTCGGGGTCGGACTGACGTCCTTGGTTGGGGCTCTTATTGAACGGAGGGACGGCCTGGTCGCACAGGGCGGAGAGGCCGAGTACGAGTGGGCTCTGCGACATGCCATTGTTGCCAGGCAAGCTCACCACATGATGCTCTCCCTGATCCATGATTCTTTCGAGGACGCGGCAACTACGCGCGAGGTCGCCATGGCAGACAACCTCTCCTGGTTGCTGCGCGTTGCTGCACCGGGTGAGAGAATCATCGTCTGGGCTCACAATTTCCATGTTGCTCGGGCGGCACAGCATCTAGAGATTCCGGGCCGTCCTCCTGCGACGATGGACCCATTAGGTCACCTTCTCGACAAGGAATTTGGTGGTTCGATGATCTCCATCGGCTTCTCATTCGACCGGGGTGTGGATTCTACGGGACTAATGTCAGCTCCCGAGGGTTGGGTCGACAACTTGATGGCGGCCGTAGGGCCCGATGCTTTCCTGCTCGACCTTCGCACGGCTCCGCCTGGTAGTGCGGCACGTGCGTGGCTGGAAGCGGAACAAACGATGCGCGGAGAGGGGGGCATGGCTACCCTCGCACCTGCAAAAGCTTTTGATGCCATAGCGTTCATACGTGGAGTTGGCCAGGTTACCAGGACGGCGCGAGCAGGAGCACGTCGAGCGGCACTCGACGGACAGTAGGCTTAAACATCTGCCACCCAACAAGCGCTTGCACCTGACAATCGCGTCTGTCACGCTCGCAGGTGAAGCAGGGCGCTAGGCAGCGCCGCCCAGCGTCATTCCAGCCGCGCGAGACGAGGCATTGACGGTGCGTTCGGGCAGCTGAGAGCTGGAACGCACCGTGAGTCGGCCACAGAGACCGATGCAAATTATCATGCCGGAACGGATGAGAAACGACCGAGGGTGAGGAGTCGCAGATGGTCAATCTCAAGTGGGGCGCGATATGTCTCGTGACAGGCGCAGCATTGTTCATGTTATCAGATACCATTTTCGGGGAATCTGCCGCCGCGTCCTATTCAGCTTTTCTGGGTCTTATCCTTTCCCTGGTAGGGCTTATTCTTGCTGTGGCGGGCGCCATTCAAGCACTTGTCGCGAGAATCAGACGCGCGCGGAAGTGAATCTGGCGGTCTAGTCGACTGCGATGAAAGTGGAATACCACGGTTCGTCAACCTCTGCCTAACAAGCGATTGCTGCTGACGCGGTAAGACTGGTCGGTAAGCGATCCGCGCTTGATATCCCGGGTGCCGCGCAGCAGAATCGCAGTCCGTTA
>JAENXO010000257.1 GCA_016649455.1 Gemmatimonadota bacterium
GCCCGCCGGGGTCTCTTCTTCCCTGTCCACTCGGCCTTGACCGGCGGGCCGCCGAGTCGCTCCACGTAGTCCAACTCGTTCCCGTGAATGTTCCGATGGCAGTCCGGGCACAGAGTGGTGAGGTTCGACTCGTCTCTGGCCTGTCCGGGGTCGGCCCACACCGGGACGATGTGGTGGCAGTGCAACTCGCCTGGCCGCGAACGACACAACTGACAGGTCCACGAGTTGCGAGCGTGAACCCTGCCGGCAATCTGAGTCGTCCAACGTCCGATTGACTCCCTGTCAGACGATACCCCGCCCTTCCAGAAGTTCGATGCGGAACCCGACCGGGTTCGTCTGATGATTTCGAGGTGCTTTTCAGTAGGATCGCGCGGCCCCAGACTGTACGTCTTCGCACGATTCCACGGGACGTTCCCGGGCTTGAAGTGTCCTCGCTCTGGCCTGGCCTGAATCCCGAACCGACTGAGCCATTTCCGAATCGTATGCGGGGAGCAATCGCAGTCCTCGGCGATATCGGCCAGTGACCTTCCCAGCACGTTGTATTCGTGGTCGAGCCATTCTCTGTCCGTGTAGAGGGCCAGATCCTCGCACACCATGCCATTGACGTGAACGAAACAGTCGCGCCGGTTCCATACCGCCGTGCCCGACCTCTCCTCGAGCCCAGTCTTCTGCTTCAGTGTTCCCCATCCATCGGCGAACAGGAACTTGTGGTCGGCAGTCGCCTTGATGGTCTTGCCATCAGCCAGCACGAGTCGGAATACGGGCTTCGGACCGTTCCGATAAACATCCACCAGCCTGGTATGCTGGATCCGTCCGGTGTCTTCGTTTACCTGCCGGAGGTGCATTCCCCGGAGCCGATCCCTGCGGAACCAGGGATTCTTCTGCTTGTCAGGCCGAGAGACATTTCGAGTGGGCTGAAAGCGGTTCCAGATCTCCTCGAGCGTCAGCTTGTGGAGCTGGTTGCCACGCCCCTGGATGCCTCCGGGAAGATCGAAATAGACCTCGATGTCTCCAGTGAGACACGCCGTTCGATGCCGGATCCACTGGCGGGCCACGAAAATCGGCATCGCACAGTGGAATTTCAGCTCCACCATCTCGCTGGGAGTGGTGTGGAGATGACGGCGGAGATACCGGATCAGTCCACGCGTGTGACTCTGCGTACGGGTCCCATACCCATAACTGACGCGGGCCGCCTGCTCGATCGCATCGTCGCCACCCATGTAATCGATGAGCGAAACGAAGCCATGGTCCAGGACCGGGAAGTAGCCTCCGAGGATCTCTTCGGCGGCTGGAATCGTCGCTCGTCGGGTTTCCATGGCTCCCTGCACGTCGAGGTGTTCCTGCGCTGCGCTCGCAACCCTGAACGTCTGACCGGTATCGCGCTCAGACGTCCAGGTTACGGACGAACTTGGCGTTCTGCTCTATGAACTGCCGGCGTGGCTCGACCTCGTCGCCCATCAGCCGCTCGAACAGGAGCGACGCCTCCGTGGCCTCGTCGATCGTGACCTGGAGAAGCGTCCGATTCTCCGGACTCATGGTGGTGTTCCACAGCTGGTCGGGGTTCATCTCACCCAGTCCCTTGTACCGCTGAATGTGGACCGTACCGCTTCCCTTGCTGCCGGTGAGCTGATCGACGATCGCCTCCCGCTCTACCTCGGTGTAGCAGTAGTACTCCTGCTTTCCCTTGTGGACGCGGTACAGCGGCGGCTGCGCGATGTAGATGTAGCCGGCCTCGATGAGTTCCTGCATCTGCCGGAAAAAGAAGGTCAGCAGCAGCGTACGGATGTGCGCCCCGTCCACGTCGGCATCGGTCATGATCACGATCTTGTGATACCGCGTCTGCTCGAGCGAGAACTCGTCGCCGATCCCGGCACCGATCGCCGTGATCATGGCGCGGATTTCGTCGTTGGACAGGATCTTGTCGATTCGGGCCCGCTCCACGTTCAGGATCTTCCCCTTCAACGGGAGAATCGCCTGGAACTCCCGATCGCGTCCCTGTTTGGCAGACCCGCCGGCGCTGTCTCCCTCAACCAGGTACAACTCCGACATCGAGGCATCGCGGCTGGAGCAGTCAGCGAGCTTGCCCGGGAGGATCCCGGTCTCGAGCGCGGATTTCTTGCGCGTCAGGTCGCGGGCCTTTCGAGCTGCCTCCCGTGCCCGGGACGCCTGGACCGCCTTCTCGATGATCCGGCGCCCGGAGGACGGATTCTCCTCCAGCCAGGTGCCGAGCTTGTCGTTGACCAGGCTCTCGACGATTCCCCGCACCTCGCTGTTGCCGAGCTTCGTCTTCGTCTGCCCCTCGAACTGCGGCTCGAGGACCTTCACCGACAGCACGGCCACCAGTCCCTCCCGGACATCGTCGCCCGACAGGCTGGCATCCCCTTTCTTGATCGTGTTCGACCGGGTGGCATAGCTGTTGATCGTGCGGGTCATGGCAGCCTTGAAGCCGCTGAGGTGTGTTCCACCCTCGTGCGTATTGATGTTGTTGACGAAAGTGAACGTGTCCTCGTTGTACCCGTCCGTGTACTGCATGGCGAGTTCGATTTCCGTCCCGTCCTGATCGCCTTGCAGGTACACGACTTCATCGTGGAGAGGGGTCTTGCTGCCCCGCAGGTATTCCACGTACTGGCTGATGCCTCCCTCGAAGAAGAACCTCTCCTCCCGGTCGTGCTCCTCGCCTTCCGGCCTTTCGTCCCGCAGCACGATGACGACGCCACGATTCAGGTAGGCCAGCTCGCGAAGGCGGGTAGCGAGGGTGTCCCACTGGTACTGCAGCTCGGTGAAGATCTCGGAGTCGGGTTTGAAGTGAACCGTGGTGCCGGTTTCCTTCGTCTTCGAGCCCTTGGTGAGATCAGTGCGCTTGATCCCGCGGCTGAATTCCTGGGTCCAGACATGCCCGTCCCGCTTCACTACCACTTCCAGCGACTCGGACAACGCGTTCACGACGGACACGCCGACCCCGTGGAGCCCCCCGGAAACCTTGTAGCTGTCCTTGTCGAATTTCCCACCGGCGTGCAGGCGCGTGAGGGCCAGCTCGACTCCCGGGATCTTCTCGGTCGGGTGGATATCAACCGGGACGCCGCGACCGTCATCGATCACCGTGATCGAATCATCCTCGTGGATGACGACCCCGATCTCGGTGCAGTATCCCGCCATCGCTTCATCGATGGCGTTGTCCACGACTTCATACACAAGGTGGTGGAGTCCCCGGGCCGACGTGGACCCGATGTACATCCCGGGTCGCTTGCGGACGGCTTCCAGGCCCTTGAGCACCTGCAGGTGTTTCGAGGTGTAGCCCTCCTGGTTCTCCGTCTCGCCCTTCTTACCGTTGCTCTTCGCCATCCATCTCCTCCGAGAGCCGTCCATCCGACTGCAGGAATACGATTTTTTCGATTCGTCCGGTGCGCCTGCCGGCGTTCAGCTGCCGCATCAGGCGCGGACGGAGGAGACTCAACTCCAT
This sequence comes from Gemmatimonadota bacterium, assembly GCA_016649455.1. Lineage (GTDB taxonomy): Bacteria > Gemmatimonadota > Gemmatimonadetes > Palauibacterales > Palauibacteraceae > Carthagonibacter. The sequence goes on from JAENXO010000257.1 coordinate 3,461, forward strand.
CCGCCACGCCGCACTCTCTACTTCCACGAACAATGTGTCTTCGCGAATCCGGACCGGCCGTGACACACGGGCGATGTGCGGGCCCACGAGTCGCTCCCAGTCCGCGATCACCGTGGCCCGCTCTACCCGCTCGGCGATCCCCCATTTTGCGAGAAGCGCTCCGACCAGGCCGCCAACCGGCTCCGGCTTCGCGCGCCGTGCGCGATGCTCAGTCATCTTCCACCAGCGCACCATCCAGAAGCCTCCAGCGCGCCAGCCCTCCATCCCGGAACGGCATGTCGGCTGGCTTGGGTGCCGTGAGGAACACCTGGCCTGTGCGTCCATCCTCCAACAGACGAAATACTCTTTCCGCGCGATCCCGGTCCAATTCGGCGAACACGTCATCGAGCAGATACACCGGCTCGCGCCCCCTCGCATCCCGCAGACTGTCAGCCTCGACCAGCCGCAGGGCGATCGCCGCGGTCCGCTTCTGACCACCGGAGCCGTAAGCCCGTAGATCCCGCTCGGGTCCGTCCGTCTCCACTTCGGCCCGAATCGCCAGGTCGTCCCGGTGCGGACCGACCGTCGTGAAGCCACGGCGCATGTCGCGCTCCCGGCCGGCCTGGAGGCCCCGACGAATACGATCTTCCCACAACTCCACGAGTTCTGCCCGGTCCGCATCGGCGTCCGGATCTGCCCCCGCAGGCTCCGGGATTCCACTCGGGAACCCCGTTTCGTATGCCAGAGACGCGCCCGGGCCACCCGAGATCACTGAGTGGTAGTGACGAAATCCCGGCGTCCGTTCACTGATCCAGGCTTCGCGAGCCGTCATCAGCCTGGCACCGGGGCCAACGAGGCCTTCCGTCCAGGCATCGACCACTTCTCCCCGGCCCGCTCGCAACGCCTCGTTCCGCTGACCGAGAACGGCGCGGTAGCGTTGCAGGTCCGCCAGATAGCCCGGGATCACCAGCGACAGGATAATGTCCAGAAATCGTCGGCGTCGTCCCGGTGACCCGGATACGAGTCCCGCATCGTCCAGGTCGAACACTACGGCGCTGAATGCACCCAGCGCATCCCCGATCCGATCCACCTCCAGCCCGCCGAGCTCGACCTTCTTCCGACGCCCGGTGCGTTGAAACGCGGCCGCGAGACCGGTGTGGTCCCCCCCATCCGACAGCCCCGCTTCGATCCTGAACACGTCC
>JAENXO010000246.1 GCA_016649455.1 Gemmatimonadota bacterium
GCCTCGTCGATCGCCGCGCGCAACGTACGGTCTCCGCTTCGGACTTCGATCACCTCCGCACCGAGGCGCTTCATCCGTTGAACGTTCGGGGCCTGGCGGGCCACGTCGACTTCGCCCATGTACACGACGCACGGCATGCCGAGCCGGGCGCACGCGGCCGCCGCGGCGACTCCGTGTTGTCCGGCGCCGGTCTCCGCCACGACACGCTTCGCCCCGAGGTGCTTCGCGAGCAGGGCCTGGCCAACGGCGTTGTTGATCTTGTGCGCCCCAGTGTGCGTGAGATCCTCACGCTTCAACCACACCTGGGCGCCCCACTGCTCGCCCAGTCGCTCGGCTCGGGTGAGCGGAGTCGGTCGGCCCACCCAGGTCGCCAGTTCGCCGTCCAGCGCGGCCTGAAACGCGGGATCTCCGAGCGCCCGTTTCGCTTCCTGCTCGAGCCGCAGCACCGCCGGCATCAGAGTCTCGGGCACGAAGCGCCCTCCGTAGGTTCCGAATCGCCCCCTGGAATCGGGCAGGTGGCCGGCGAGCAGGTCGTCGAGTCCCGCTGCATCCGCCGGTTCCTCTGTCTGCGTAGTGTGCACGGTCGCTCTCCGACTCCGGTTCATGGCATGAATACGTTCCGGCTCGCGGCCGGTCGTGGCTCGATCTCGCGGTCAGCTGCGAGCGCGATCCGGATGAACTCCCGGATGAGCCCGAGGTCCTTCTGGCCGGGGCGGGACTCCACGCCGCTGCTCACGTCCACCGCCGCCGGCCGGACCTGGTGGATCGCCTGTCTGACGTTCGTCGGGGTCAATCCCCCGGCCAGCACCAGAGGAACTCGCTGCGCCAGCCGCTCGGCCCTGGACCAGTCCGGCCGGATACCGCGACCCCCTCGCCCCGGGGCCTCGAGCAGGACTCCATTCAGCTGCCCGGGTCCAAGCGAGGAAAGCCGGTCCATGAGTCCGGGACCGTCGTGCAGGACCGGAAGCAGTCGCGGTCCGGCTCCCGTCGCCGCTCGCGCCGCTGGTCCCGGCTCCAGCTGGACGAGATCCGCGCGAAAGACAGCCAGCACCCCGGCCAGTTCCCGCTCGGTCGGGTGCCGGAATACGGCTACCGTGGCGACGGAAGGTCTCAGGTCCGCCGCGAGTCGTGCGGCCTCATCCGGGGTCACCCGGCGAGGAGAGTCGGCGAATACGAATCCGACCGCGCTCGCGCCGGACTCGGCCGCCACCAGGGCCGCCTCCCGTGTCCTGACACCGCAGATTTTCACCTGCATTCGATCACGCCCCCGGAGCGTGCTTTGTCCCGGGCCGCCCGCCCCGCAGCGACCATCGCTGCAACGGCGGCGCTCGGGTCCCTCTCGCGCATCAGCGCGGTGCCGACGAGCCCGAGGTCGTATCCCCACGCGGCGGCGCGGGCCGCGTCCGTCGGGTCGAGGAGCCCGCTCTCGGCGACCCTCGGGACCCCAGGTGGAAACCGGTCCGCCAGTCGTCGAAGTCGATCGGGATCCACTTCCAGCGACTCCAGGTCGCGTGCATTGAGACCGATGAGTGCGCGGATCCCGAGCGCCCGGGCTCGCTCGACCGCGCTCCCGGACCTGTCGAGGTCGTCCTCGTCGAACGCCTCGAGCAGGACAAACACGCCGGCTTCGGCGGCGGCGGTCAGGAGCTCGTCCAGGCGGGCCTCGTCCACGATCCGCAGTACGATGAGTACTCCACCGGCTCCCATCGCGCGTGCCTCGAGCACCTGGTAAGGATCGGTGAGAAAGTCCTTGCGCAGCGTCGATACCGGGCCGGGCCTGGAGTCGTCCGGATCACGGGCAGCCAGGACGCTGGAGATCCGTTCGAGATCCTTCAGCGAGCCCCCGAATTCGTCGGGCTCGGTGAGCACGGACACGGCCGCCGCCCCCGCCATCGCATAGGCGCGAGCGCGCTGCACGACATCGTCGCCGGCGAGCGTCCCTGTCGATGGTGAGCGCTGTTTGACTTCCGCGATGAGGTCGAAACCGTCCGGATGAAGACTCAACCTCGGTGCCGCCGGGAAGTCGGCGATCCTCAGGCGGAGGTCCCGAACGGGCACTCGTGACCGGGCCTCTCTTGCCCTGCGCTCCGACGACTCAGCCATCCTGGCCAGGAAGTCACGCACTGATCGCCTCCGCGTCATGCGTGGAGAACGGTCCTGCCAGATCGTCGAGAAGTGTCGCCGCCGCGCCGGCATCGATCGCTCGCTCGGCAGCGGCAAGTCCGTGCGCCAGGTCCGGTTCCTGGCCGGTGACTTCGAGTGCCAGTGCAGCGCCCAGTGCGATCGCGTTCCGATCCGGTCCACGGTCCCCGGACAGCGCGCGGCGAAGTCTCCGGGCGTTCTCGCGTGCATCACCTCCCGCCAGGTCCTCCGGCGAGCAGCGCGGGACGCCGAACGCAGCTGGATCCCGGACCTGTCTCTCGATCCGGTCCTGCCGGACATCGAACAGGACGAAAGACCCGACCGGTGTCGCCTCGTCCCACCCAGGTGTTCCGTGAATCACGAAGGCGCGCTCGACAGCCATGCCGCTCAGCGTCTCCGCCATCAGTAGCGCGGCCGGTTCGCTGTATGCCCCGGCCACCAGGAAGGGAGGAGCGGCGGGATTCGTCAGCGGGCCGAGCAGGTTGAACACTGTCCGGACACCCATGGCCCGTCGAACCGGCGCCAGCGCCCGCATCGCCGGGTGGTAGTGCGGGGCGAACAGGAAGGTGAATCCCGTCGCGTCCAGGCAGCGTCCGGCCCCGCGCTCATCGAGCGGGACTTCGAGCCCGAGCTCGCGCAGCACGTCGGCGCTCCCACAGCGGCTGGATACGGACCCGTTTCCGTGCTTCACGACGAGTTGTCCGCAGGCTGCCGCCAGCAGCGCGGCACCCGTAGAGAGATTCAGGCTTCCGGATCCATCGCCGCCGGTACCGACCACATCGACCGCGCGGTCTGCGGCGCCAGACAGCTCGGGACGGAGACTCAACTCCCGCATGGCGGAGGCGAAGCCGCGCACTTCTTCGGCCGTCTCCCCCTTGAGACGTAGCGCCGCGAGGAAGGCCCCGGCCATCGGGTGCGGCATCGTGTCCTCCGTCAGGGCCCTGAGTAGGTCGGCCGCCTCTGACTCCAGCAGGTCACCGCCGTCCAGCAGCCGATCCAGGAGCGACTTCATGCGGACCTCCCATGCGGTGACAGCTCGAGGAAGTTGCGCAGCAGCCGGTCTCCCTCGGGAGTCAGAATGCTCTCGGGGTGGAACTGCACTCCCTCGAGCGGAAGGTCGCGATGCCGGATTCCCATGATCTCACCGTCCGAGGTGTAGGCCGAGATCCGCAGGTCCCCCGGGAGCGTGTCCTCCTGCACGGCGAGCGAATGATACCGGCCGGCGGAGAACGGATTCGGCAGCCCCTCGTACAGGCCCCGTCCGTCGTGGTAGATGGGCGAGGCCTTGCCATGCATCAGGCTGCCCGCGCCGGTCACGGAGCCTCCGAACGCGGCGGCAAGGGCCTGGTGGCCGAGGCACACGCCGAGCACTGGGATACGGGGCGCGGCGTCCGCGATCAGCGGAATCGAAACTCCCGCGTCTTCCGGCCTCCCGGGCCCGGGAGACACGACGAGGTGCGTCGCGTCGAGCGTGAGCGCGGTCTCGACCGTCACTTCGTCGTTCCGTCGCACCGTGACTTCAGCTCCCTGGCAGGCCAGGGCCTGCACCAGGTTGTAGGTGAACGAGTCGTAGTTGTCGACCACGAGCACGTGCCTCATGTCGGTTCTCCTGTCGAACGCATTCACAGTCCCTCTCCCGCGAGTCTGAGTGCCGCGTCCAGGGCGGCGCCCTTGGCGACGATTTCGGCGTGTTCACGCTCCGGAACGCTGTCGGCGACGATTCCCGCCCCGGCCTGGAAGGCGTACCGACCGTCCCGGAATTCGATCGTCCGGATTGCGATCGCCTGGTCCATCGATCCACCGGCGCCGAAGTAGCCGACGGTCCCCGCGTACAATCCGCGAGGTCCCGGCTCGAGCTCCGAGATCAGCTCCATGGCGCGGATCTTCGGTGCCCCCACGACGGTTCCGGCGGGGAAGGCTGCGGCGAACAGGTCGAGTGCGTCCCGATCCGGTGCGAGCACGCCCGTGGTGCCGCTCACCATGTGCATCACGTGGCTGTAGCGTTCGATCGACTTATAGGGCTCGACTTTGATCGTCCCCGGAACCGCGACCCGGCCGAGGTCGTTCCGTGCCAGGTCCACCAGCATCACATGCTCCGCATTCTCCTTCGGGTCGGCGAGCAGCTCCCGCTCCAGAGCGGCGTCTTCGTCCGGATCGGCGCCTCTGGGCCGGGTCCCGGCTATCGGCCGAAGCGCCGCCTGCCGGCCCTCGAGCCGGACCAGCGCTTCGGGGGATGAGCCCGCGACGCAGCTGTCGCCGAGGTCGAGGAAGTACATGTACGGCGAAGGGTTCAGCAGACGAAGGGCCCGGTAGACCTCGAACGGAGCGACCTCCGTCTCTCCACCGAACCGGATCGACAGCACGAGCTGGAACACGTCTCCGGCGGTGATGTGACCCTTTGCCTGTTCCACCGCATCGAGAAAGGCCGCTCGCTCGAATCCGGCGGTTGGAGCTGAAACACGGCCCCCGGAGGGACGATCCGGAAGCGGTCCTGCGAGGGCCCTGACGATTTCACGTCTGAGCGCCATTCTTTCCGCTTCGGACCCTTCGTGCAGCAGAGCCGCTCGGCGCGTGAGATGATCGAACACGATCACCGATCTGGGCGCGAGATACGCGGCCTCCGACGTGCCGGCTTCCGGGGCCGGGGTATCGAGCCGCTCGAAGCGCCGCATCAGCTCGAAGCCCGTGACTCCCACCAGCCC
>JAENXO010000256.1 GCA_016649455.1 Gemmatimonadota bacterium
GAAAAGAACGACCACGCCTGGAAGGCAATGACGGGAAGCGCCATGATGAAGCCGACCACGAAAGCGAGCTTGAACGTCACGACGACGGGCGTCGTCGGGCTGGTAAACAACAGGTTCTGACCCGGCATCACCTTCTGGAACGGGCGCTCGAGGATCCCGATCACGTCGAGCTCCGTGACGACGAAAAACCCGAGCACCGCACAGATCGCCAGCGCCAGCAGCGCCCAGATGATCCGACGGCGCAGCTCCTCGAGATGGTCCAGGAACGGCATTTCCGCCGCTTCGTTGGTCACGCCTGTTCTTCCTCCCCCTGCTCCTCCCCGGAACCGTCGAACATCTCCTGCTGGCCTCGTGCCTCGTACCGGGCCCGGTTCACGAGCTCGCGTACCTCTTCCATGAACTCCGTCGTGTCCTGGAAGTTTCGATACACCGAAGCGAAGCGAACGTAGGCGACCTGGTCGAGAGTTCTCAGGTGAGCCATCACCAGTTCTCCGATGTGCTGAGTGCTGACTTCCCGCTCATCGAGCGCCTCCAGCTCCTCCTCGACCTGGTCCACCATTTCCTCGATCCTCGCCAGCGATACCGGACGCTTCGCACATGCTATGCCGACGCTGCGAAGAAGCTTGGCACGGTCGAACGGCTCGATCGACCCGGATGTCTTCCGAATCGTCAGCTGTTCCTGCTCGATATGTTCGTAGGTGGTGAAGCGGAAGCTGCAGCCGAGGCACTCACGGCGACGGCGGATGGACCGCCCCGCCCGACTGGTGCGGGAGTCGACGACGCGGTCCTCGACGTGATCACATCTTGGGCAGCGCACGCGTTCTCCTCCGGGCTCGATCTGGCCCTTTGCGGTCCCGGGGGCGCCGGCGCCCGGCCAGTCGGATCAGCTGTTCAGCCGGTCGAGCTCCCGCTGGGCCAGCTCGAACTCATCGCTGTCCGGGTACCCCTGGACCACCCGGTTGAAGAACGTGCGGGCGTCGTCGGTGTTTCCGCGGCGGAGCTCGAGGAGTCCGCTCTTGTACAGTGCCGTGGGCGCGCGGCGCGAATTGGGATACAGTTCGAGCACTCGCGCATACTCGTCCAGTGCCGTCGCCGCATTACCTTCCTCCGCGTACGTCTCCGCCCTGAAGTACTGGGCGTCCGGCGCAAGCTCGTGATTCGGATACCGGGCCAGGAACTCGTCCAGCGCGGCGCGTGCCGTTCCGTACGACCCGCGACGGAACTGCCGAAGCGCCGCTTCGTACAGCTCCTCCGGATCACCGGGTGTCGTCTCGGCCGCGGGTTGGTCCGTCACCGGTCCCGGCTGCCCGTCAATTCTGCCTGCAGCCAGAGACGAGTCCGCCGGCGGCACCGACCTCAGCGCCAGATCCCTCTGAGTCTGTCCCGTGAGCTCGATGAGCCGCCCGAGATTCACATTCAGATCCTGGATCTGTCGCTGCAGATCGACCCGGCCCGTGATGTCGCGGCGCTGCTGGACACTGAGGCTGTCCAGCAGCACCGCGCGCAATACCTGTATCTCCGCGATCAGCGCTTCCCGTTGAGATCGCTCGGACTCGAACTCGCCGACGAGCGTCGCCTGCAGGTCAGCCATGTCGCTCTTCGTAGCGCAGCCGCCAACCGACACGGCTACAGCACACAGAGCCATCGCGGAGCGGATCTTCACTTCAGCATTGCGTCCGCGTTCGGGAGAACGAATTCATCCCGACGATTCTCCGCCCACGCGCTTTCGTTCGCGCCCTGGGCGACCGGCCGCTCCTCACCGTAGCTCACGGTGCGGAACATGCTGGCCGACAGGCCGAGGTTCACGAGATACGTCTTCGCTGACTCCGCCCGCCGCTGACCCAGGGCCTGGTTGTACTCGAGCGAACCACGCTCGTCGGCATGGCCTTCGATCGTAATCGCCACATTCGGGAAGTTGCGCAGGATTTCCGCCTTGGCCTGCAGAATGGCCGCTGCGTCATCCGTGATCCGCGCCCGGTCAAACTCGAAGTGGATCGGATCCCGGACCACCATGATCGCACCCACCGCATCTGCGAGCACCATTGCTCCGTCGGCGCACTCAGTCCCGGGATAGTCGCGGATCGCCTGCTCGAGCAGCATGCGAGCGCGGTCGTAGTCGCCGTTCGCGATCGCCGTTCGGGCATCGGCGCACAGCTGCGCGGCCGCGGCCTCATACCGGGCAAGCTCGGCTGCAGCGAGGCTGTCGGCGTTCGGCGTGGCCACGGTCTCGGAGACGACTGGCGGAGGCGGAGGCGGGGCCTTCCCACTGCATGCGGACAGTCCGATAGCCGAAACGGCGATCAGCGATGCAAAACCGACCTTGAAACGCATTTTCGTACTCCTTTAAACAAATGAATGGCGAGGACGCGACAGGAGGACGAACTTCAACGCCCCGCCAGTGGTTGAAACGACGCGCACCCGCGGTATCATACGCTTGCCACGTGGGCTTGCCAAGCGGTAGAAGGCGCTATGTCGCGCATTCAGAGCGACGTGGACCAGGATGCCAGTTGATCGACCCGTCCGGAGGTCAGATTGCGCACCCGTCCAGTCACCGTATCGAGGATCAGCAGCCCCGACCCGCCGCGTCCGGTCGAGGAAAACACCAGGTGCCTTCCGTCCGGCGCCCAGCTGGGATCTTCGTTGCTTCCGCGAGATGTGAGCACCCGGCGGTCGGATCCGTCCGGCCCGACCGTCACGATCTGGAACGAATTCTCGATCCAGGCCTGATACGCGATCCGATCTCCCCTGGGGGACCAGTCCGGCGATGTCGCATACCCCCGTTCGCCGTACACGTAGCGGCTCAGAATACGGGGCTCACCTCTACCCTCCCTCGGAATGACGTAGATCTGCGGCAGTCCGAGTGGCGACGATGTCATCACGAGTTGACGCCCGTCAGGGGAATAGCCGCCGTTCAGGGTCTCTCCGACGGAGGTGTACGTGACGCGGCGGCCACAGCACAGAGGCTGCCGCTGGAGCTCGAACAGTTCCGTGTGGTCTCCTTCGGTGCGGGCGTACAGGATATGGCGCCCGTCGGGCGAATACACGGGCGTCACGTTGAGGCCCTCTTCGGCCGACACCGTCTGTACGGCGCCTGAGGCCAGGTTCTTTTCGTATGCCACCGGGCCGCCGTTCACGTACGAGACGTACAGCAGGTGAGATCCGTCCGGAGACAGGTCCGGAGAGTAGACGATCGAGTTGTCGTTCGTCAGACGACGGGCGTTCTCGCCGTCCGAGTCCATGATCCAGATGTCCGACGCGCCGTCATCCGACTTGCGTCGATACACGATCCGGGTGGCAGCCATGCCGGTCTCCGCGGTCGCCCACCGGACGACCTCATCGGACACCCTGTGCACGGCCATGCGAAAGCCGGACGAACCCGCCGCGGGAAGGCTGAACGCCTTCACTTCCTTCAGCTCTCCGAACACGACGTCGTGCAGACTGACGCGCAGGACCGGGGCAGAGGCACTTCCGGAAACCTGGCTCGACGCGAGCCACACGGCACCGAGCTGATTCCACAACCCGTAATTTACGGCGCTGCCGGGCCGGAAGTCTCCCGGAACCTCGATCATCTCGAATCGGTCGCTGAACTCCAGGTCCTGGCCGAGAATCGCCTCGGCCACACGGGCCACCTCACCGAGGCCCTCGGTGCTCTCGACCGGCGTGACGACGAGGCCCGGCAGGTAGCCCGGCGTATAGGTGATGCCGATCCGGACATCTCCCGGCTCCTGCGCCAGCGCTCCGGCCGGGAGCGCCAGCAGCAACACGAGGGCCGCTCTCCCCCTGGCACGTGCCCTCCCCGCCGACGATCCGTGGTCAAGGGACGAATCGGCCCGGCCAGTGGAAAGGCCTCGCAGCAGCGGTTTGATCATATCGGTTTTCATCTCGTGGTCGGGTCAAAGAAAAAGGAAATCCGGAGCCGGTCGCGCGGCCAGGCTTCCGGCAGCGGTCCGAACGCCCTGGCCCTGCCGGCGGCCTCGATCGCGCCTCTCGCCTCGAGGTCGAAACTCATGTCACCCGACCTCGTGAGCATCTCGATCTCTTCCACCGATCCGTCCTGTTCAATCACGAACACGACCTCGGCGCGGAGATGCCTTCCACCTGCCGGTGGCCGCCAGTACCGATTCACCTGCCGGATGATATTCTGCAGATACGCGGGATCGACGAACGCGGCGCCCTCGAGCTGCACGTTGATCGCCTCGTCACCTTCCTCAGAGGAACGTGCCGGTTCCCGGGTTTCCTCGACCGGCGGAGGGATTTCCTCGACGACGGTGGGGAGATCGGTCCGCGGAATCGGCTGCTCAGTCGGCTGAGGAGGCGGCGGACGATTCTCTTCTTCCGCGGGTTTCGCGGGCTGCGGCTTCAGGCGCTCCGGCGCCGACTCATCGGACGCGGCCACCAGCCGGACCCGGTACGTCTGGGCGGGAAGCGTGCGTGGGCGCATCGTCGCCGAGCCGATGACGAGCAGAATTCCGAATGCCAGGTGCAGGATCGTCGAGGCGAGAAGCGCCCCGGGCGGCGGTCGACGCGAGGGTCGCGACGTCCGCTCCTCATTCGATACGCCCCGGGATTCCTTCGATCTACCGTTCGACAACCCGCTCCCCCACCCTCACGATTCCGAAAATGACCCCGCCCCCGTTCAGCGCTCCA
>JAENXO010000111.1 GCA_016649455.1 Gemmatimonadota bacterium
CATGTTGCCGCCGCCCCTGATCAACTGGTAGGCCCGGGATGAAGGAACGAGACGCGCCGCGATTCCCGCTTCATCCAGGACCGTCGAGACAGCCTGCATCGCCTCCCGCCGGGCACGCCATTCCGCCATTCGCTTCTCGCGCTCTTCCGGCGTCATCGCCTGTCGATCCGGACGTTCTTCCGGCTCACCGAGCAAATCCTCGAGAGATGAACGAAGATCATCGGGCTCGAAGTCGGGCTCCGACACCGTCGGTGCGGCATCCAGCACGATCGCGCCAGCCAGCCGGGACTTCTGTTCTTCGACCGCCGCCATCAGTTCCTCCGCGCCTTCCGCCGTGAGTACGACCGCCGGCCCTCTGACCGTGCCATCCGTGCTGCCGGTCCACGCCATCGCACGGGCATTCAGCGGCTGAGCGTACGGTTCCACCATCCGACCGGCGTACGAGACTTCGCGCCACCCTCGACCGAATTCACCCCACGGCTGTACCGTAACGTTTGCGAGTCCCCACTCCGAGAACACGCTTGCCGTCCAGTCGTTGGCCGCTCGCATTCCGGGCGAACCGGTCAGCCGGGGACCGATGACGTCGGTCAGGTGGTGGGCTAGCTGCTGCATGTGCGAATTCTCGAGACCTTCGGCCCGGATTGCGGCTACAGCGTCCATGTCAACCAGCTCACCGGCCACCTGGGATACGCCCGCGGAGACTGATCCGAGGATCAGACAAGCCGCGAGGGCCGCGCGTTTCCAACCAGTGCTCAGCATTTTCGTCAACCTCCGATCGGCAGGGAGAGTATCCAGCCGCTCCCGGATTCGGCGCGGGTGCGCCGGTTCAGCGAACCAGGATCAGGCGCCCGGTTCGTGTATCTCCATCCAGACTGACAACATACATGTAGACCCCGGCCGCCGCCGGGCGGCCTCCATCAAGCAGCCCATCCCAGGTCAGGAGCGGGGCTGACCCCGTCGGAGTCACGCTCTCCCGCTGCCTGTACATCAGGCGTCCCGCCAGGTCGTAGACCTCGAGCACGAGGGTAGCACCGGCTCCGACCGACGCCGCCGGAACCTGCACCGGGAATCGCATGATTCCCGCTCCGATCGTGAGCGGGTTCGGATATGGGGGATCGACGACGAATTGATCGCCTCCACCGTTCGCGGGGGCGATCGGTTCGGCCCGCAGCTCGGCCAGTCGGGTCCCGGCGGAGGCTTCGTCCTCCGCCGCCAGGAGCCAGAAGCGGGCTGCCACCTCGCCCCCGGCTGGAACCGAGACCGACTCGAGCGCGATCAACGCCGCCCGATCCGTCGCCGTGGTGGCGCCCGGAAGCCCGGAAGCTGCTCCATTCTGGATCAGGGCAAGCTTGGCAGACTCGGTGAACACGTCCCACAGGACCCCGCTGTCCTCATCGTAGAATCCGGTAGGGCCCGGAAGGCCGAGCGGAACGTCTGACGGCGACACGCTCGCACCGTCTCCCGCGAGGATCGCCAGGGGACCCTCTCCAGTCCGGGATTCGGCGACCAGGGCGGATAGCTCCGGGGACCAGCGGACGTTCTCTCCTCCGGCAAGATCCCAGTCAGCGAGCAGAGCCGGAGTCAGGTCTGAGATCGTGGAACTGGATCGATTCGAGATCCATGTGGTTACGGTCAGGGCCCCGACATCGTTCTGATCGGTGGCCTCGAGCTCCGAGCGGACTTCGAGCTGCAAGGGAGCGAGCGCGTCGAAATCGTCATACACAATCATCGCGCCGGCAACATCCACCGAGGTGAAGGGGCGCTGAGGGGCCCAGTCCGTGTCGATCGCCGCCGGCCTGTCCTTCTGGTCCGATCGTCCGAGCGTGGTGACGAAGAATCCGTCCGACACTCTGCCGGCGGCTGCGATACCCAGTCCGCCGGCGGTCAGCAGCTCGACGCCCCGCCACTGGAAGCCCGAGTTTGCGGCTACCTTGCCCAGGCGACCGAAGTCATTCGCGCCCACCCTCAGGTCACCGTCTTCCAGAACGAATCCGCCGAACACGTTCGGCGGGGCGAGTAGTATGACGCGACTGAGAACCACGGAGCCAGCTACATCCTGCAGCGTCACCCTCAGGGCGGCCTCGTCAGACACGACGACAATGGGAAGCTCGATGACCAGCGAACCGAACGGCCCGATCGGCGGAACCGCCCCCTCGGCCAGCGCTCCACCACTGCTACCGGGCGTGGGCTCCAGCCTGATGCTCCCGCCAGGCCATGTCTCGGGCGCCCGATTCCGGATGCGGATCGCGATTCCGTCCTCGGCCGCAAGAGCGCCCGCGAGCTGAAGCAACGGACCGGCGAACGAGGCTCCGACGCGAGATACGGCGGCCGGCACATCCACGAGCCCGGAGCCTGTGTCGTTGTCCGGTCCGGGAGCCCCAAGATCCCCGGCCGTCTGCATTAGAATACGCTTCAATTGTTGAGGGTTATCTCCAGGTCTAATCTGGCGTAAAAGAGCGATCGCTCCCGATGCCTGTGCCACCGAGAAGGAGGTTCCCTGTGCAGCGCGGCCGGTCAGTCGGGCGCTGTTGGGGCCCGAGGCGACCACCTCCGGCACGGTTCCCGGTGCCACTACATCCGGCTTGATCCCGCCGGCGCATGGCGAAGGCCCTCGTCCACTGTAATCAGCCACGGTTATCGAGGGATCGACACCAGCCGTCGCTCCCACACCGAAGCTGTGGAGATCCGAATCGTCACGTGCCGCCGGGGCGGCCACAGAGCCCACGGCGGGTCCGGAATTGCCGGTCGCGAACAGGACCGCGATCCCGCTCGCCTCGGCAGCGTCAACCGCGTCGTAGATCAGATCGTTGCACGCATCGATGTCGCTGGTGCCCGGGGCGAACCCCCAGCTGCCGTTGATCACATCCGGGGCGTCGTCCGTGGATGGGTTCCCATCGGGGTCCAGCGCCCACTGAAACGCCTGGAGAAGCACCGAGCGCCGTGTGTAGTCGCCTCCCGCCAGGGTGTCGAACACGCGAGCGGCGATCCACTCCGCTTCCGGCGCCGGTCCCGTAACTACGTCGGTCGCCGTCGCCGCAACCAGCGTGGAACCGTCAGGCAGGCGCAAAGTGTCACCCGCCGGGAGAGCGCCTACCGCGGCCGCCGCTACCTGCGTCCCGTGCCCGTTCAGATCCTGTGGCTCACCGGCGCCGCGGAAAGGATCGAACCAGGCCGCCCGGACTGATGTTCGACGGCCCCGCCAGCGTGAGGCGAGCATCGCGTTCGCACCGTCCACGCCCGAGTCGAAGAACGCGACGGTCGTGCCTGCACCCGTTACTCCACCAGGCCAGACGGCGTCGGCCCCGATCGTCCGCATGGCCTGCGATGTGTACGCGGGCTGGGCGAATACCGAGGCCTGCGGCGGCAGAACCACCGCGAGCGGCTCATCGAGCCACACACGCGCCACACCTGGCGACGAGCTAAGGCGGATAATCCCCTCGGCCGTGGCCTCCGCGATTGCCGCCGGCACGACCCACAACCGCTCGACGACCTCGATTTCGGTATCTCCGGCTGGGGCGAGACCGGTCAGTGTGGACAGGGCGAGATTCGCTCTGCTCTGCAGCAGCGCGAGCGTCTCCGGCGGACGGAGCCCGGCCGGTGCCGGAACGGGGGCGACGAACTGGATGATCACTGGCAGCCGCTGCCCGGAAGACATCGCCGGCAGAACCGTTCGCAGAGCTGGCGAGAGCTTGGAAGCCATGTCCGGCGTGAGGGAGACAGGGTCCTGGGCCTGCAGATCAGACCCGCCCAACCATGGCGAGAGTGACAGAAAGAGCACCGCCACAAGCCCGATCCGCTCGAGGCAGGACGGTTGTCGATTCGTCCGACCGTCTCCTGATCCGTTGTCAGTGCAGGCGCTCATGGGAAAGGAAATTCGCTCGCTTCACCGTCTTGAGCAACGTGTCCTTGCACTTCGGTTCCTGTTCGGGTACGTTCTGTTCGGTATCCGTTCGGTGCGAACCGACCCCGCGGCGACAGGGAAGACAGATGGCGCTCACGAGGCGGCAGAAGGAGATCCTGGATTTCATCGAGAGCTTTCTCGATGTACACGGGTTCTCCCCGAGTTTCGAGGAAATTGCGGAATTTTTCCAGTATCGCTCGCTCGCGACGGTGCACGAGCACCTCTCGAATCTCGAGGCGAAGGGTTACATCCGGAAGAGCTACAACGAGAGCCGGTCCATCGAGCTCATGCGAACGGAATTACGCCTCGCAGCCGTGGACCTTCCGCTGCTCGGGACGGTGGCGGCCGGCGAGCCGGTGGAAGCGATCGAGGAACAGGAACAGATCGCTGTCCCGGAGGACATGGTATCCGGATCCGCGGGAACGCACTACGTGCTTCGCGTACGCGGCGACTCGATGATCGAAGAGCAGATCCGGGATGGTGACTACGTCATCGTCCAGTCCCGCGAGACGGCCAACAACGGCGAGATGGTGATCGCGCTCGTCGACGGAGATGCAGCGACGGTGAAGAAATTCTACCGGGAGTCAGGTGGCAGGATACGTCTGCAACCCGCCAATCCGACCCTGAAGCCCCTGATCCTGAGCGCTTCGCGCGTACAGGTACAGGGAATCGTGGTCGGAGTGATCCGGAAGTACTGAATCGGCTGTCGCCCCGAGGCGCCCTCCTTCCTGCTGTCCCCACCGGGTGCCCGGGGCGTCGACCGGTGGATTCTCGCCGATCGACGATTGCGTTGACTTCCCCTGTTTGCTCCCTAGCTTCGTCTCCGTGAATCAGACACCGCCATGCACGAGATATATCCGCTGCACGGTCGAGTACGACGGGGCTCAGTTCGCCGGCTCGCAGCTCCAGCCGGACGTTCCGACCGTCCAGGGAACGATCGAGACGGCGCTGGCGCGCCTGTTCGACGGGCCCGTGAGGATTTCCGCTGCCGGGCGAACAGACGCCGGCGTACACGCAACGGCTCAGGAAGTCGCCTTCGCCGTGCCGGACCGCTGGACTCCCGGCTCGCTTCTGAAATCGCTCGCCTCCGTGCTGCCCCGGGAGGTCGGTATCGTCGCGCTGCGGGAGGCGGAGCCCGACTTTCACCCCAGGTTCTCAGCCACGGGAAGGCGCTACGAGTACTTCGTGGGGGACCGGGCCGCGGCCCTTTCTCCGCTTCGCGCCGGTCGGATCTGGCAGCTGGGCCGCCCGATTCCGATCGCCTCGCTGCGCTCAGCATCGACCGCGCTGCTCGGCCCGGGTGACTTCACGGCTCTGTCACGATCGGGCCAGCCCGAACGAGGAACGCGTTGCACGATCGAGAGGGCGACGTGGATTCGAACTCCGGTCGGCGATCTGCGGTTCGAGATCGTAGCGGACCGTTTTCTCCATCGGATGGTACGCTATGTCGTCGCCGTTCTGGTGGAGATCGCGACGGAGTCCCGGGCGGAAGACGAGCTCAGGGCCCTTCTGTCAGGCGGTGGGAAGGCAACCCCTCCTCGTCCGGCGCCGCCGGAGGGGCTGTATCTGACCGGAGTCCGCTACGGCGACGGCTGGAATCGGCGGTCGGGAGTTCCGGGACTCTGGCCACTCGCGACCGACAGGCAGCAGGCCGTTTCACGACCGGATTGAAACCACAGGAGCATGCGGGTTTTGCGAGCACGTGTCGCCGTTCCTCTTCTGTTGACGCTGGTGGCCTTTCCGGTCGGATTGGCAATCGGTGTCCGCCTCTCCTCCAACGACTTGAACGGCGGAGACCAGGCGGTCGCCGGTTTGGATCAAGCGACGGATCCGGGAGCGGTTCCATCTCGGACGCTCGACCGGGCGGTTCGCCCCGCACTCGCGATGGAGCCGGGGAGGCAGACGGCCCTGAACCCGTCCGGCGTCCGGCTGTCCCAGGAAAGCCCCCGCTTCACTCCGGTAGTGGCGGCGGCCGCTCGCCTGGCTCCCTCGGTGGTCAGTATCACGGTTCTCGCCACCCGAAGCGTGTCCCGACGAAGTCGGTTCGACGAGTTCTTCGGCATGGTGCCGCGGCAGCTCGAGCGACAGATCCAGGGTATGGGGTCGGGATTCGCGCTCGACGCGGAAGGGACGATCATCACCAACGAGCACGTGGTAAGCGGCGCGGACTCGCTGGTGGTGACGGACGTGAACGGTCGCCTGTACAGCGCGGAGGTGATAGGGGTCGATCCGATCACCGATATCGCGGTGCTCCGCGTGGAACCGGGAGCGATTCCGCCCGCGCCGATCGGAACCTCGTCCGACCTGGTGGTCGGTGAACCGGCGATCGCACTCGGGAATCCGTTTGGATTCGTGCTCGCGAACGCAGAGGCGACCGTGACCGCCGGCGTGGTCTCGGGGGTAGGCCGGGACATCCTCGACTCGCGCGAGGGGAAACTCAGCGCCGATATGATTCAGACCGATGCGGCGATCAATCCCGGCAACTCGGGCGGACCGCTGGTGAACGCCGAAGGCAGGGTGATCGGGGTCAACTCGGCGATCCTGTCTCAGTCCGGGGGGTCTGAAGGAATCGGATTCGCGATTCCGATCGATCGGGCGCGTCGGATCGCCGAGGAACTCCTCGAGCATGGCATGATTCGACGTCCGTGGGTGGGGGTGGAGCCGCGAACGATGGAGTCAGCGGTCACAAGGTTTTCACTCACCGAGGTTCGACGTGTCGCGCCGGGCTCGCCGGCTGAGGCCGCTGGGCTGGAGGTTGGAGACGTGCTCTTGGAAGTGAACGGCAGACCGATCACCTCCCCGCTCGACTGGGATGTCGGGCTTCTCGATGCCGGAGTCGGCTCGTCCGTGGACATCCAGTATCGCCGCGGCGATGAACTGTTCTCCGCCCGTCTCGCGGTGGAAGAATTGCCGAGCGAGCAGGCGGAGCGGCTCGAGGTGGTTCGAGGACTCGAGTTGATCAGCGTCACTCCCCCGATCGCGGTCGAACGCCGACTCGAGATCGAGACCGGAGCCCTGATCGTCCAGCTGGCGCCCGGTGCCAGCAGGGTCACCGGCCTCCGCGAGGGAGACGTGATCGTCGGGATCAACCGCAGCCCGGTGGAAACGGCGGAAGACGCCGAGAACCTCTTCCGCGCCCTCTCCGGCGGCAGTAGGATCTTCGTCACGTACTATCGCGAGGGGCGGTATTACAATAGCTGGCCATTCGACATCGGTTGAACCCGTGACTGCGCAACAGACCAGATATCCGCATCCGCTGATCGATCGCTACGCGTCCGCGGAGATGGCCGACGTATTCTCGCCGCTCAGACAGGCTCTCACCTGGCGTGATCTGTGGATCGCGCTTGCAGAGGTCGAGAGTGAGCTCGGCGTGTCGATTCCGGACGAGGCGATCGCCGAGCTCCGCGCGGGCCGGGATGAAGTCGACCTCGAACGCATCGCCGAAATCGAGGCGGACCTCAGACACGACGTGATGGCTCACGTCCACCAGTACGGCGAGGTGGCCCCCGGAGCCCGACCCTACATCCACCTGGGCGCAACGAGCGCATACGTTGCGGACAACGCCGGCTTGATTCAGCTGCGTGACGCGCTCGCCTTGACGCGCGAGCGGCTTCTCGCCGCAATCGCGGCCCTTGCCGCGTTCGCCGAGCGCTGGCGCGGGCTCCCGACTCTGGGCTACACGCACTGGCAGCCGGCTCAGCCCGTAACGGTTGGCAAGCGCGCGACCCTGTGGCTGCAGGACTTCGTGTCCGACCTCGAGCAGGTCCGCGCACTGGAAGCCGAACTCAAATTCCGCGGTGCACGCGGAACGACGGGGACTGAAGCCACCTTCCTCGAGTTGTTCGAAGGTGACGGCGACCGGGTGGATGCGATGAACGATCGGCTTGCCGAGCGGTTCGGATTCCCGGGCGTGTGGGATGTCACGGGCCAGACATACCCGCGGAAGTTCGACCACCGCGTACTCTCGGTCCTGGCGGGGATCGGCGCGAGCAC
>JAENXO010000001.1 GCA_016649455.1 Gemmatimonadota bacterium
CCTGACTTCATCATCGAGCCGTTCGAGCCGGTCACGATCGAGGACAGGTCGCTGACGATCCTCGGACGACGCGTGGAGCTGGGTGAATCGGGGCTCCCGTCCGACATCTTCAGCTACTTCACGCCCGAGCTCACCGGGTTCGCCGAGCAGCCGGAACCCATCCTCGCCCGCCCGCTGGCCCTGGAGGTGACGACCGCCGGAGGACAGGCGGGGGCCGAACAGGCCGAGAGTTTCGAGCACACGCCGTTCGACATCAGGCGAGAGTCCCGCGGCCGGGCCGGGTGGACCGCCGAGGGCAGCTCGGACCGGTTCCGGATGACGGTCGAGGGCGCCCTGGAATATGACGGGATGCTGGACTACCGGATCTACCTGGTGGCCCTGGACGACATCGAGGTGGAGGAGATAGCGCTGCCCATCTCCCTGGTGCCCGGCGCGGCCGAATACATGCTGGGACTGGGGCAGAAGGGCGGGAAGCGGCCGGCGGAGATCGACTGGACCTGGAACGTCGAGAACCACCAGGAAGGAGCCTGGCTGGGCGGAGTCAACAAGGGGCTCCAGTACGTGCTGCGGGATGACAGCTACGTCCGGCCGCTGAACACGAATTTCTACCGGAATCAGCCGCTTCTGATGCCCGCCGCCTGGTTCAACGAGGGACGCGGCGGGATCCGGATCACCGAAGAGCCCGGAGGCGCCGTGACGGCCTTCAACTATTCCGGCCCGAGGACGCTGGCGGCGGGCGACACGCTGAACTTCAACGTCCGCTTCCTCATCACCCCGCTCAAGCCGATCGACACGGCGACGCACTTCGACACCCGGTTCGTGCACCAGTACGTGCCGGTGGACTCGGTGCGGGCGTGGGGCGGGACGGTGGTAAACATTCACCACGCCAACGAGATCAATCCCTACATCAATTATCCGTTCTTCAACCTGGAGCAGCAGGCGGCCTACATCGACGAGGCGCACGCCAAGGGCATCAAGGTCAAGCTGTACAACACCATCCGGGAGTTGACGTACAAGGCCAACGAACTGTTCGCGCTGCGGAGCCTCGGAGACGAGATCCTCAACGACGGCGAGGGCGGCGGGCACTCGTGGATGCAGGAGCACCTGGAATCCAATTACCACTCGGCGTGGCACGCGTGGCGAGTGGACGACGCCGCGATGCTGAACAAGGGCACGTCCCGCTGGACCAATTACTACATCGAGGGCCTCGCCTGGCTGGCGGCGAACCAGCAGATCGACGGCCTGTACCTGGACGACATCGCATTCAGTCGCGAGACGGTCAAACGGCTCGTAACCGTCCTGCACGAGCACCGCGACGAGGTGGTGATCGACCTGCACTCCGCCAACCAGTTCAACGTGCGGGACGGCTTCATCAACAGCGCCATGCTGTACATGGAGCACTTCCCGTTCATCTCGCGCCTGTGGTTCGGGGAGTACTTCGAGTACGGCCTGGACCAGGACTACTGGCTCACCGAGGTGTCGGGCCTCCCGTTCGGCCTGCTGGGAGAGATGCTGCAGGACGGCGGCCACCCCTACCGCGGACTCTTGTACGGGATGACGGCCCGGAAGTACGGCGACGTGGACCCGCGGCCAGTGTGGGCGATGATGAGCGAGTTCGGGATCGCTGAGAGCCGAATGCTCGGCTACTGGCTCGATGACGCACCGGTCGGGACTGGCGATCCGGGGGTCCTGTCCACTGCCTACGCCCGGCCCGACGGCGCTCTCATCGTGCTGGCCTCGTGGTCCGAGACTGACGAGGTCGTCGAACTGTCGGTGGACCTGGATGCCCTGGGGCTCGGGCCGGACATCAGGGCGTGGGCGCCAGAGGTTGAGGGACTGCAGGCCGAAGCAAAAGTGGATCTGTCGGCGGTGCGGGTCCCCGCCGGACAGGGGTTGTTCGTGGTCGTGGAATTGAGTCAGTGAAATCGAGTCAGTGCCTGTTGCCAGGGTGCCTCCTCCGATCGACGGCCACGATCGAGGTCGGCATGCGGCTGCACCTGGCCTGAGACCCGTTTCACAGCCCGAAGTCGAGCGCCCACCTGGCGAGCCCGAACAGCACGAGGGCGAACCCTTCCCACCGCGACACCCGCCAGCCGGTACGGGCGAAAACGACCACCAGAATCACCATCGCCGTGAGAGCGAGGAGCGAGGCTCTCGCGCCGGGTCCTACTGCCTGCGGATGCAGAACACCGGCGACACCGAGGACGCCGAGGAGATTGAACAGGTCGCTCCCGATCACGTTCCCGACACTGATTTCGTATCGGCCGCGCAACACGCCGACCAGGGATGTGGCGAATTCGGGGACGGATGTGCCCGCCGCGACGACCGTCACCCCGATCACCCAATGACTCACACCGAAGCTCCGTGCTATCGGAATGGCGGTATTCACCAGCAGGTGGGAACCGACGGCAAGCATCGCGATCCCGAAAGCCAATCCAGCCAGGGCTCTCAGTGTTTTCAGGGCATCGCCGTTGTTCCTCCTGTCACCTCGCACTGCCAGCGTCAGGCCGGGCTCGAGCCACTGAAGGCGGCCGATGGCGAGCACGACTCCCAGGTAGATGGCCATGCCCGCCAGGAGAATCACTCCATCGATGCGATCGAGTCTGAAGTCCGATGCGATAAGACCGAGGAGCAGCAGAGTGGCCAGGATCAAGGCCGAGCCATCGCGCCGGATGAGTTCTCGGGTTGTGGGAATCGGCCGGATGATCGCTATGGTTCCGAGGATGAAACCCAGGTTGAAGATGTTCGATCCGACGATGTTTCCCACCGATATGTCCGGGTGTTTTTCGAAAGCTGCGACCAGGGTAACACCGAGTTCGGGCAACGAAGTCGCCGCTGCCACGAGCGTCAGGCCGACGATCAACTCCGAGATCCGCAGTCGCCTCGCGATCCGGGCTGCCGTCTCCACCAGCTGCTGCGCACCCTTGCCGATGAGCACGATCGCGATCGCTGCAAGGAACCAGTTCGCCCAGAGTGGAAGGTCGTCGAGTCGAAAGCCGCTGAGGTCGAGCAATGCGACTCTCCAGGAAGAGATGGAGGGAGTACCGGAGCCTGCCAGCTAACAGGTCTGGATGGCCGCGAGCAATTCCGACACGTGGCAGTGCCCCTCAACGGGATGCCTCATCGGCCGACCCGTGTGTATGTGATAGCGATTGCGACGGCCCTGCCGCTCGAGCGACAGATACCCCGCATCCCTCAGGTCAGCGACGATGCGCTGCACCGCGCGCTCGGTGATCCCCACTTTGGCCGCAAGGTCTCGCATCCGAACCGTCGGATCATTGGCAATGCAGATCAGTACGTGGCTGTGGTTCGTGAGAAAGGTCCACTGGTCGTTCGTGCGTTTTGGCGTGGCTCCAGTTGTGACCATAGGACCGACTCCCATGTAGGCTATTGTAGTCGCGCTATCTATTTCGTATAATAAATGTCGTATATGGCGAGGTCAAGCGATGGCTGGGAGGGGACCGATGGAAATTCAGGAACTCCAGGGTCACATTCGTGAACTGGCATCGCTGCCCGAGACCCGGTCTCCGGTCGTCAGCTGCTACTTGCGGGTCGAAGGCGGACGCCTGAGGCACCGCAGGACATTCATGAACCGGGTCGAGGAGCTCAGGCGGAGCTTTGCAGGAGAGGCTGCGGAGCTGTTCGAGGAAGCTCTAGAGCCGATCGAGCGGTTCCTCTCGGGAGAGTTGCATCGAGGCTCGAAGGGCGTGGCCGTCTTCTCACGGGCCGGGCGACAGCCTTTCTTCCTGGCCCTCCAGTTCTACGTCCCGCTGCCCACGTGGATAGCGGCTGACACCCTGCCGAACATCTACCACCTCGTCGAGCTCAAAGACACGTACTGGCGGTTCGTCGTGCTGGTTTGCTCGCAGGACACAGCCCGCATCGTTTCGGTGAACCTGGGTGCCGTGACGCTCGACTTGCTCCGCGAGAGACCCGAGCTGCGCCAGCGCGTGGGTCGCGAATGGACCAAGGAGCATTTTCGAAAGCACCGCACGACACGCATCCAGCAGTTTGTCGGCGACTCGGTCAAGGCGCTGTCCGAAGTGATGACAGCCGGAAGCTACGATCACCTGATCCTGGCCGGAGATCCGAAGATGACAGCGATGGTGAGAAGGGCGCTGCCTTCACACGTGGCCGCGCGACTCTCCGGCGTCATCCGAAAGCCGGGACGAACCGGGGCGCAAGACGTAGTGGCCGAGAGTATCGCGTCCTTCGTCGAGGCGGAGAACAGGGAATCGCAGGCTACGGCGGAGGAGCTGCAGCGAAAGCTCCGCACCGGGGGGCTCGCTGTCGCTGGAACACGCTCATCATTCTTCGCGCTGAAGCGAGGTCAGGTCGAGACTCTCGTAATGGATGCGGAGTACTCACCGCGTCCGGGATGGGTGTGCCGTGGTTGCCGCGTCGAGCGGACAGCTGAGCAGTGGCCGAAGAAATGCCCGGCGTGCGGTTCGAACTCGCTGGAAGACCTCAACATCAGGGAGGCCATGCTGCGGCTGGCCGAACAGCGCGGATGTCAGGTGGAGCTGGTGCGTGACAGCGCAACGCTGAGGCGACTTGGGGGCGTCGGGTGTCTTCTTCGCTTCCGTCCCGGGCGGGGGGGGAAGACCCGGCAGCAGGACAGGACCCGACCCGAGCGTGGGTGGCGGGGGACAGCTCGCATTCCGGCTCCGGTGTAGCCGCCGTCGAAGCCCACGAGGTGGCCGTCCGCCGACACGCGAACACCTTGAACACGGACAGCCATGGATCTCTGGGCAGCGCTGCTGAACATTCTGATTCTGCTCGCCGCGGCCATCGTTCTCGGTGCGCTGTGCGAACGCTTCAGGCTGAGTCCGCTGCTCGGATACCTCCTGGCCGGCGCATTGCTCGGTCCCAATGCGTTCGACCTGCTGCCGAGCCACGAGACCGTGACCGCGATTGCCGAGTTGGGCGTCGCGCTCCTGCTGTTCACCATCGGCCTCGAATTTTCGTGGCGACGACTTCGAGCCATCGGTCCAGTGGCCCTCGGCGGTGGCACCCTTCAGGTGGTGCTCACGGCCGCGATAACGGCGGGAATCTGCCTGGTTGTCGGGCTCCGCCCACGCACCTCGGTCGCCTTCGGGGCTGTGATCGCCTTGAGCAGCACTGCCGCGGTCCTGCAGCTTCTCGCGACCCGGGCCGAGATCGACACAGTTCACGGGCGTTACGCGGTGGGGATCCTCCTGTTGCAGGACATCGCAGTCGTGCCGCTCGTGCTGCTGATCGCGGTCCTGAGCAGCGGCGGTTCGATCGCCGAGGTCGGCTGGGGTCTTACCCGAGCAGCGGGGGCGGCGGCGATCCTCGTCGGCGCCCTCCACCTGCTGCTCAACCATGCACTGCCGGTACTCCTCGGTGCCAGAATCGCCGAGCGGTACGGCGACCTGCCGATCCTCCTCGCGGTTGTCACGCCACTGGGGGCGGCATGGATGTCGCATCAGTTGGGATTCTCACCCGCACTCGGGGCTTTCGCAGCGGGCTTGCTACTGGCCGAATCTCCGTTTTCCACCCAGATCCGCTCCGACATTATTCCGTTCCGAACGCTCTTCGTGACCCTGTTCTTCTGTTCCATCGGGCTGCTCAGCAACCCGGCGTGGGTTGCCGAGCACTGGCTCCTCCTGGCGGGCGTCGTGGCCGCAATCGTGATCGGGAAGGCGGTGGTGACCACTGGCGTCGTCCGACTCTTCGGCAGACCGATCGGCCCGTCACTCGCGACCGGAATCGTCCTCGCTCAAGTCGGAGAATTCTCGCTGGTCATCGCCGTGGTCGCCCGACAGGGAGGGTTGATCGGGCTCGGAGAGTTCGATTTGATCGTCGCTGCGATGATAGCGACGCTGTTTTTCACACCGTTTCTCGTGGGACTCGCGCCGCAGATGGCTCGGGTCGTCGGTGGGCGCTTATCGCTCTCCTCGAGCATGGCAGAGGGTCCAAACGGGAGACCTGGTGTGCCGGAGACGTTTCGCGATCACATCGTGATCGTCGGTTTCGGACCGGCCGGGCAAAGGGTCGCAGAGCTGATGATGGCCGAGCGCGGTCCTGACATACTCGTCGTGGAACTGGCAAATCGCACGGCGGAACTCGCGCAAGGCTACGGACTTCGGGCCCTCATTGGAGACGCTACGCGTGAAGAGGTCCTCACACGCCTGCATGTCGGGACAGCAGCAGTTGTTGTAATCACGATCCCGGATCCATCGACCGCCCGGCGCATCATCCAGCAGGTGCGCGCTCTCGCGCCCGATACCCAGATCATCGTGCGCTCCAGGTATCATATTCACCGCTGGCAACTGGAGATGGCCGGAGCAGACGCTGTCGTCGATGAGGAACAGGAAGTCGGCATCCAGATCGCCAGGGAGGTGCGCCACCGGCTTGCTGATAGAACTGGCCAGTCCTCGCGGGCTGACTGAGAGCGGCCCAGACCACTCGCTCCCGGCTACACGCAGCTCAAGTGACGGTGGACGTACATCACCGCCATCGACCCCTCACCGACCGCCGATGCGACTCGCTTGACGGAACCGTGCCTTACGTCCCCGGCGACGAACACTCCCGGCAGGCTTGTCTCGAGCGTGAACGGAAGCCGTTCGAGCAGCTCGAATTGAGCCGCGGATCCGTTCTCCAGCGCTTCCGGCCCTGAGAGAATGAAGCCGTGGTCATCCCGGGCGACCGTCTCGCCCAGCCAGTCAGTGCGTGGCTTCGCACCGATGAAGATGAACAGAGCGCACGCGGGGACAGTCTCCGTGCAGTCCCCTCCGTCCAGAGAGAGCACGAGCTCTTCGAGTCGGCTTTCGCCCCTCGCCTCCAGCACTGCGGACCCGGGCCAGACGCGGATGTTGGCGGTCTCGCCGATCTGGTCGATCAGATACTGTGACATGCTGGCGGCCAGCGATTCTCCCCGGACGAGCATCGTCACGGTTCCGGCGTAGGCGGAGAAGTACATGGCGGCCTGCCCGGCCGAATTGGCGCCGCCCACGATGTATACGTCTTCCCCGCGCACCGATTCTCCTTCCGACATCGCTGCGCCGTAGTACACGCCTGCTCCGGTAAGCTCCTGCACACCGGGCGCCTCCAGCTTCCGGTACGCGACTCCCGTGGCGATCAGCAGGGCCCTTCCCCCGACTTTGGTACCGTCCTCCAGCGTGACGGTCCGTGCCGGTCCGTCAGCAGTGAGCCCAACCACCCGCTGCGCATTCAGGATCTCCACCCCGAATCGGCTGGCCTGGCTCACAGCCCTTCGAGCCAGGTCGCTGCCGGAAAGGCCGTTGGGGAAGCCGAGGTAGTTCTCGATCCGCGAGCTCATCCCGGCCTGGCCACCGGGCGCGTGCTCCTCGATCACCAGCGTCTTCAGTCCTTCGGAGGCGCCGTAGACGGACGCGGCGAGGCCGGCCGGTCCCGCCCCGACGACCACGAGATCGTAGAACGGGTTGTCCGCGCTGGTCCGCAGGCCCACCCGGTCGGCGATCTCCCGATTATCCGGCTTCGTCAAAGTGCTTCCATCGGCGAAGAACAGCGCCGGCAGGTCTCCCTTCTGCATGCCCGCCGCCTGCAGCAGCACTTCGGCGTCCGGATGCTGCTCCACGTCGAGCCACAGATACGGGATGTTGTTTCGGGCCAGGAAATCCTTCGCCCGGTGAGTTGCGGGCGACCAGCGGTTGCCGACGACGCGGATTCCCTCGAATGGCGGACGGTGCCCGGCCTGCCACTGCTCGAGCAGGTCGGTGAGCACCGGATACAGCTTCTCCTCCGGTGGATCCCAGGGCTTGAGCAGGTAGTAGTCGATGTGCACGTCGTTGATCGCCCGGATCGCGGCATCGGTGTCTGCGTAGGCGGTCAGCAGGACCCGCCTCGCGTCCGGGTAGATGTTGACGGCCGTGTCGAGAAACTCCACCCCTGACATGCCGGGCATCCTCTGATCGACCAGGAACAGGGCCGAGGGCTCATCGCGCTGCTTGAGCTGGTTGAGCAACTCGAGTGCGGAGGATCCCGAGTCCGCGCGCACGACCCTGTACTCGGAGCCGTACTGTTGCCTGAGATCGCGCTCCACCGCGCGCAGCACGTTCGCGTCGTCGTCGAGCGTGAGTATGAAGGGTCTGCTCATTCGGCACCATTCCGTTCCCCGCCGTCCGGCGCGCATTCCGCGGCGAATTCGACCGGGACAATGACCCGGAAGACCGTGTGGCCCGGCTCGGAGCGGACATCGATCTGTCCGCCGCACCTTCCGGTAACGATGCGGCGCACGACATCCAGGCCCAGACCCGTGCCTTCGCCGACCTGTTTGGTTGTAAAGAATGGCTCGAATATCCGCGAGCGGACTTCCTCCGGAATCCCCGGCCCGTCGTCCTCGATCTCGACTGCCAGGTGGTCGCCTTCGCCGGACGTCCGAACCGTGATCGTCCCCGAGGTACCCAGCGCACCGATCGCGTTATCGATCAGATTCGTCCACACCTGGTTGAGCTCGCTTCCCCTGGTCCCGATCCGCGGCAGGTCTCGGTCATATTCTCTGACGACGCTGATACCCTGTTTCAACTTGTGGCCGAGCAGCGTGATCGCGTCCTCGATGCCCCGGTGCACGTCGACTTCCTGCACCGGCGCCCGGTCCATGTGCGAGTACGATTTCACTACGCCTACGAGTTCAGAAATGCTGCTGGAACTGCTGCTGACCGTGCCGATCAACTCCTCAACAGTCAGAGCGTTGCACAACCATTCGATTGCAGGGGCCAGGGCCTGAGTCGGCAACTGCTCGGCAAACCCGTCCAGGTCCTCGGGTCGAGCACCGGTCGCGACGAGCACGGCCGCCGGCTCCCATCCGTCCGTGATGCCATGGCCATCGAGCCACGCAATCATCTCCTCTTCACGATCGCTCGCCTCGAGGGGCGACAACGTCGAAATTCCGCGCCGCTGCCCGAGCTCCCGGTAGCAGGCATCGAGGACGCTCCACTCCGCAGCGCCGACGTCCGACTGGACAAGCTCGAGTGGCGAAGCATGGAGCTTCACGATCGCATCCTTCAGCTGATCCGCTGCGCGTGAGGCGGCGGCGGCCGGGTTGTTCAGCTCGTGCGCCAGGCCGGCCGACAACTTTCCGAGCGCAGCCATTTTCTCGGTCTGCCGAAGCTCCTCCTCCACCCTCAGCCGCTCCGCGATGTCGACGAACGTGACGACGCAGCCGACCCGTTCCCCGTCCCGGAACATCGGGAACGACCAGTATTCCACGGGGAATCCCGTGCCGTCGGGCCGGAACAGCAGCTCGTCGAGCACGTGCGTTCCCTCGTTCTGCCCGAGCGCGCGGTAGATGCGGCATTCCTTCTCGGGATACGCTTCGCCATTCGGCCGCGTATGGTGCGCCAGGTCGTGCATGTTCTCACCCAACAGCTCATCCCTGCTCTCGTAGCCGAGCAACCGGGCACATGCCGGGTTGGCGAACGTGCAGTTTCCGTCCAGGTCGATCCCGTAGACGCCCTCGCCGGTGGAGTCGAGCAGCAGCTGCACGAGCTCGCTCGACTCACGCAGATCCCGTTCGACCTTTCGACGCTCGGTGATGTCAGCAAACGTGACTACGCAGCCGACCCGGTTTCCATCCTGGAACATGGGATATGACCAGTACTCGACAGGGAATCCGGTCCCGTCGGGCCGAAACAGCAGCTCGTCGAGGACGTGCGTGCCTTCGTCCTGCCGCAGCGCCTCGTAGATGCGGCATTCCTTCTCGGGATACGACTCGCCGTTCGGGCGGCTGTGGTGCACCAGGTCGTGCATGTTCCTGCCAACCAGCTCGTCTCGGCTCTCGTAGCCGAGCATCCGGGCACACGCCGGGTTGGCGAACGTGCAGTTCCCGTTCAAGTCGATCCCGTAGATGCCTTCACCCGTCGAGTTCAGGAGCATTCGGACCAGCTCATCGCTTCCGACGAGCTGGTCCGCAGTCTTCGCCACTCCTTACCCGGCCCGTATCGCCGAGACTGCCTGGTCGGTCGTCAGCACCGCGCTGGCGATCATCCGGAAGTTGAGAATGGCGGCTTCATAGAAATCTCCGCCCGGAAGCTGGGCGCCCGCCGTGGCGTCCTTTACCACGGCGACCTCGAATCCCTGCTCGGTGAGTTCCCTGAGATGGGCCTCGACGCAGAGATTGGCGGACATTCCTGCAAGGATCACCTTGTCGATTCCGCGCTTTCGCAGCTGCAGAACCAGGTCGTTCGACTCGGGCCCGTACACCTTGTGCGGACTCGTGACGATGACTTCGTCACGTTCGAGCAGCGGCTTGAGCGGGCCGTGCCAGTCAGCGCCGGAGCCGTCGAATCCGTTCGTGTTCAGCGCGCCCGCCCGATCGAACATCCCGACCGCGTGCATCATCTTCTCGAGCGCGCCGCCGAATTCCCACGCGTGGTCGTGCGGATAGTAGTAGTGGGGAGAAACGAATACCGGCATCCCGGAATCCAGGGCAGCCGAAATCAACTGCCGAAGATGCTCCACCGTGTTGTTTGCCACGACGCTCGCTCCCACGACCCCCCAGACAACTCCGTCCTCGGAGAGGAAGTCCTTCTGCGGATCCGTGATCACCACTGCCGTTCTGCCCATTACGACATCGAGCCCGGGGTTGGGAAGAATGTCGTCGTACGTCTGCTGCTCGCTCATGG
Source organism: Gemmatimonadota bacterium (assembly GCA_016649455.1). Lineage (GTDB taxonomy): Bacteria > Gemmatimonadota > Gemmatimonadetes > Palauibacterales > Palauibacteraceae > Carthagonibacter. The sequence continues at coordinate 10,632 of JAENXO010000001.1, forward strand.
TTCAGTACCTTTCCTTCTGGGTTATCGTGCGCGCATCTGCTGCGTTCGCGCGCCTGCCTTGATGGTTCTGCGGACTGTTTCACACAGCTGTGAGGCGTTGAACGGGCGCGGGAGGACTCGAAGGGTCGCGCTGCCCAGGCGCCGCACCTCGTCGGGAATCGGCTCGTCCACGACCAGGATCACCGGAAGATCCCGGAATTCGTCCCGGGCTTGAAGCGCCAGGTAGAGTTCCAGGCCCGTACCGTTGGCAACGGTGCGTTCCGCGATGATGACGTCGATCCGGTAATCGGCCATTTGAAGCTTCGCCTTCGAGAGAGAGCCCGCTTCCAGGATCTCGGCGATCTCGGTCGTCGCGTGTGCGAGGCAGCCACGCAGGTAGAGTCGCATGTCTGCGTCCTCGACAACGAGAAGGATCACGGCCCCTGCGGGCTGATCCTGGTCTTTCTCATCCTTCGTCTTCGATTCGTCGGCGGATCCGAGGTGCGGCGTGCCACTCTGCTCCGAGCCCAGGAGGCTGATTTCCAGCTCGACCTGACGGGAGGCCCGTGGCGACTCTGAGTGGCCATCGAGCGGATGGCGATCCGGTCGTCCCCCCGGTCGCCCGGCTCCTCCTTCGGAAATCTCGCTGATCGCGCCCACTCGCAACTCGCAGATCGAGGGTCTGTATTCCCACGTGAGTCAACCGTAAGCAGGACTACAGCCGGGGTGTTAGCACGAGCGTCGCGGATCCTTGACGCAACGTCTCCGGGTTTGGAGAGACGACGATTGGGGACGCTCGGTCAGGAGCCGGGTGTCTGCTGCTGCCGGAATTGAGAAGGGGTAGCGCCGTACTCGTCCTTGAAGGACCGGGAGAAGTGGGCAACGCTGCGGAATCCGACGCCGTACGCGATCTCGCCTACGGTGCCGGCCTGTGCGGAGAGCAACTGACCGGCGCGCTGCAACCTGAGGGAGCGGATCAGCTCGGCCGCCGACGGCGCGCCGAGTTTTGAAAGTCGTCTGTAGAGGTTGGACCGGCTCTCGGACATTGCTCGCGCGAGCTCATCAACGCCGAATTCCGGGTCATCCATGCGCTCCCCGATTGCGCGGGTGAGCTTCTCCATGAACACCTCGTCCGACGCTTGAACGTCGATCGGGGTGACCGTCAGCGATCTGTGCTTAGGAATACGCTGCCGGAGGCGGCGGCGGGACTCGATGAGATTATCGACCCGCGCCGTGAGCTCCTGCATGTTGAATGGTTTGGTCAGATAGTCATCGGCGCCGGTGCCCAGTCCTTCGACTCTGCTCTCTGGTGACGCCTTAGCCGTGAGAAGCAGAACCGGAATGAAATCCAGCTCGGGATCTGCCTTCATGGACTCGCAGAGATCCATGCCGTTCATGCCGGGCATCATCAGGTCACTGATCACCAGGTCGGGCAGTTGTTCCCGCACTGTCTCGAGTCCACGCAACCCGTCCGCGGCTTCCAGCACTTTATATCGCGGCTCGAGATGTGCCCGCAGATAGGTCCTGATATCCGCCGAGTCGTCGATGACCAGAACGGTGGTCGTGTCCTCGTCCGACGGATCGCCGGGCGTTTCCAGTTCAGCGCCCCCCACCTCGGACGGATGGGTCCCATTTGTTTCGGCTGTCTCGAACAGAGAGCTGTCCGCAACCGCGTCAGCCGGATCGCTGGATTCGTATTGGCCGGGCTCATCGTCGATCTGTCCGGGAGTGAGGTGGGTCCTGCCGAGCGGCAGCCAGAAGGTGAACACGCTCCCGAAGCCCTCCTCAGAGCTGACATCGATCCCTCCGCCATGCAGTTCGGCGAGTTCCCGCGCCAGCGACAGGCCGATCCCGGTTCCCTTGCGACTACCGAGATCACGGACCCGGTAGAACCGCTCGAACAGGTGTGAAAGATGTTCACTCGCGATCCCCGGTCCATTGTCCCGAACCTCGATGACCGCCGTCACCGGATTGTCTCCGGCATGGCCGGACGGCGGCTCCGACATCAGCGACAGCCGAACCGTCCCCCCGGGGGGGGTGAATTTGAAGGCGTTCGACAGGAGGTTGATCACGACTTTCTCCAGCAGGTCCGGATCCACATACGCGAAGACTGGGTCCGCCGGGAGCTGTCGGTTGAAAGTGATGGACTTCCGTTCCGCGAGCGAAGCGAACGCCAGGCAGATTCCCTCGATGATGGGCACGAGGTCCTGGCGGCTCGCCACCAGATTCATCTCTCCGCTTTCGATCCGGGCCACGTCGAGCAGCTGATTCACCAGCCGCAGCAGGCGCCGCGAGTTGCGCAGCGACAGCTCGAGCTGCTGTTCTACCTCCGCGGTGGTGGAACCATGGGCACCCGCGAGGACATCTTCCAACGGGCCGATCGTCAACGTGAGGGGCGTACGGAACTCGTGCGAGATGTTAGCGAAGAACCGGGACTTCGCCTCGTCGATCTCGCGCAGCTTCGCTGTCTGCGCTTCGATCGTCGTCGTGCGCTCTGACACCAGGTGTGAGAGCTCCTCAGCCCGCGTCTGGTGCGTCCGTTCGCGGCGCCGAATCCCCGCGAACACCAGGACGAGAAAGCTCCCGGCCACAGTGAGTCTGAACCCGAGCGTCTCGTAGAAGAAGGGCTGCACCACGAGACTCGTCGGCGACTCGGGTTCGTACCACACGCCGTCGCCGCGCGTCGCGCGAACCCGGAATTCGTATGTACCCGGAGGAACGTTGGTGTAGAAAGCCGTTCGACGTCCGCCCGCCTCCACCCAATCGGCCTGGAAATCCTCCAGGCGGTACTGGAAGCGCAGGTTCTCAGGCGCCAGGAAACTCAGCGCCGTGTAGGTGATCTCGAAGTCCCGCTGGCTCCCGGCAAATCGGACTGGTTGAGAATCAGATACCGCACCCGTGGGCACGGCGGAATCTTCGCCGGCTCGAACAGTCTCAACGTATACCGGGAAGGGGATCTCACTCGGGTGCGTGTCCGTCGGATCGACCACCGAGACGCCGGCCTGCGTGGCAAACCACAGACGTCCGTCGCTGGCCACGATCGCCGGCGACTGCACACCTCCGTTCCCCTCCCGGTTTTCCAGGCCGTCCCTCTCGGTATACGAGATAGAGTGAATCCCACTGACCTTCCCGGCAGCGAAGTCCTCGAGATCCGAGCGCAGGACCCAGAAGATGCCCCGGTTCGTGCTCATCCAGAACCGGCCTTGACGATCGGGGAGGATCGAGTGAATTCCGTCGTCGTACAGACCGTCCTGCCGTCGGATTGCGGTGATCTGTACGGTCGATCCGAGTGGTGCGGACTCTCCGGCAGCGGTTGCGTCCGCCGCCAGCTCGACGCGGTTGAGACCTTGATCTTCGGTGCCGATCCAGATCACACCCGCTTCATCTTCGTGAATCGAGCGCACGAGATTGCTGGACAGGCCGTCGGCCGTCGTGAGACTCTCGAACCGTCCTCGAGAATAGCGCGCAACCCCGCCCCCGTTTGTCCCCAGCCACAGGGAGCCGTCGTTCGCCTCGTGGATCACCCGCACGAAGTCGTGGGGCAAGCCGTCCTCTGTGGTGAAGTGCCGCATCGACCCGAGCGAGTCCCTGTACAGCCCCCTGTCCGTTCCGAACCAGAGCGAACCACTACTGTCTTCGTAGATCGACTTCACCGTGTGCCCGGAAAGGATTTGGGAGGTGCAGGCACGGACCTCCAGGACGCAGGCGCCATAGTTGATCCGGCCGACCCACACGCGACCTGACCGATCCTCGAGGATCGCCTGTGGAAGGGAAGGTGAACCCGCTCCACGCGCGATGACTCGAAACACTCCGTCCTCGTACCTGGCGATCCCCTCTCCCAGAGAGCCTAACCAGATCCGCCTCTTGGAGTCCTCGTATATCGGATAGACGTTGGTGACAGCGCCGTCGGCGGCGCCGTAGGTCCGGAACAGGGCCGGCTTGAGTCGGTGAAGCCCATCGGCGGCGACCCAGAGGCTACCTTCATGGTCGAGCGCGATCGACGTGACCGGCGACCGACTCTCCAGCACGAGTTCTCCGTTCCGGTACAGCCGTCGGTCGATCCCCAGCCAGCGATCACCGTCATTCGACACGGCGACCGAGAGGGGGCCCTCCCCCCCGGCGACGATTCCGGAGTCGAGGAGTCCCAACTCTCCGTCGTGCAGCGCGAAGAGCCCCTCGTACGTCGCGACGAGGATCGAGTCGCCCGCGACGCTGTGCATCGCTGCCACTCGGATCGGACCCGACCCAGGCGCATCCAGCTGCCGCACGTCACCGTCCTGCCAGGCGAGCACCCCGACGCCTGTGCCGATGTAGACAGTGCCGTCTGCGGTCTCCGCGAACGAGGTGGCGAGCCGGGACAGCGTAGCATCACGACTGGCCTGGATCGCCGCGACCTGCTCTCCGTCCCAGCGAAGAGCCCCGTGACCGTCGGTGGCGAGCCACGTGGCGCCGATCCGGTCCACGAACAGGGGACCGCCTCGCACCATCAGCCCGGGCTCGGCGAGCGGCTTGAACGAGCCCTCGCGCAATATGAAGACGCCCCGATTGCTCGCGACCAGCGGGCGTCCGTCGGAATCGAACGCCATCGTCCTGATCGCCGTTCCGGGCTCGTGCTCGACGCCGTAAACCTCGAATCCACCGGCTACGATCCTGACGACGTGATCGAACTCCGCGGTGGACCACAGACTCCCGTCCGGCCCTTCAATGATTTCGACGAAGCGATTCGTCGGAAGCTCCGGATTCGTGGCCGTGTTGAACACCGTGAACCGGGCGCCGTCGAATCGGATCAGACCATCGAAGCTGGAGAGCCAGAGATATCCGTCCTGCGAGAACGCAAGTCCGTTCAGGTGACTGAGCGGCAGGCCGTCTTCGATCGTCCACGTCTCGTGGCCGAACTCGACCCCCTGTTCCAGCACGGTCGGATGGCCGGGCGGCACCTGCGCCCGGGCCGGGTCTGGACCGGCAGCTGGTATCAGCTGGAGCAGCAACAAGGTCGTGCAGATCCGATTCCAGATGCGACCCTGGATCACGGTCGGCACACACTGCGTGGGGCGAGCCTGCACGTTACGGTCAAGACTGGTCAGCCTCCGCGTTCAGTCCACTGACAGACGACGGAACTGATCCAGTCTAATCAAATTTCGGCTGTCGATGTTCCCGCGGCCGGGCTCAGCCTCCCCCGCCTGCCGACCAACAGCCCGCCGGGTACCTTCCAACGCGTCTGCTTCTGAATCGGTACTTGCTGGAAAGGTGGTGTTGAGTGAAGAGAGCAACGGTGTTGGCCGTATGCCTCGCGATCGCGCTTTCATTCGGCTGCGACGGAAAGCAGGATGCGCTGGTTATCCGCAACGTGACTGTCATCGACGGAACGGGCGCCCGACCCGAACCCGACATGACAGTTGTCATCGAGCAGCGCCGGATCAGAACGGTCGGCACGGAGGGGTCCGTGCGGTATCCCTCCTCGGCCTCGGTCATCGATGGCACCGGCAAGTACCTCGTCCCGGGCTTGTGGGACATGCATGTGCACCTGCGCGACCTCGACGGCACCCTCCCCCTGTTCATCATCAACGGTGTGACCACGGTGCGCGACATGGGGAGCGAACTCGAGAAGACGGTGGCGCTGAGAGAGCAGGTCGAGGCAGGCGCGCTCGTCGGACCCCGCATCGGGACCTCGGGGATGATGGTGGAGAGCTCGAGCTGGGTTGCACAGTACGTGGACCTGATGCGCGAGCAGGGTGCAGACGAGAAAGCGGTCGAAGAGTTCCTGCGCACGAGGATCATGGTGGGGGACCCGCAGGAAGCGACGGCGGTTGTGGATTCGCTGACCGCACTCGGTGCGGACTTCATCAAGATCCGACATGCCGAGTCGCCCGAGGTCTTCGCGGCGATCGCAGACGCGGCGGCGGACGCCGGAACGCACCTCGTGGGCCACTACGTGTGGATCTTGAGCCTCGAGGAGAGCGCCGACGCCGGGCAGCGCAGCATTGAGCACAATGTTCTTCCGGGGTTCAACGAGAGAACTCCCGAGCAGAAGCGCGACATCTTCGACGCGCTGCTTCGCAATGACACGCACCTGGTGCCCACCCTGGTCACGAATTCCGCGGAGACGCTGCCCTTCGAAAACGTCATTGCCATCGTCGAGGACACCGAGGGCGCCCTGGACTCCCGAAATCGATACGTGTCGAGGGCCATTCGGCAGCGGTGGATCGAAACTGTAGCCGTCAATTCAGCGGATACGGAGCGCCCGCCGCCGGAGGTTATTCAACAGATGATGACCGGCAGTAATCAGTTCCTGGCGGAGGCCCGGTCAGCCGGCGTGAAGATGATGGCCGGTACAGATGCCCCTACGACGGGCACCTTCTTCGGGTTCAGCCTTCATGACGAGCTCGCGCTGCTCGTCGAGACGTATGGGATGACTCCGATGGAGGCGCTACGCAGCGCGACAGCCATTCCGGCGACCTTCATGGGCATGGACACCGAAGTGGGCACGATTGAGCCGGGCAAACGGGCGGATCTCCTGCTGCTCGACGCCGACCCGCTCGCCGACATCAGGAATACGCGGCGGATCGACACCGTGATCGCGGATGGTCGCGTGTATGACAGCGCCACGCGAGAGCGGCTGTTGAGCGAGATCGAAGCCGTGGTCGCTGCGACCGGCGCAGAGCCAGCCCAATGAAGCCGAGCTCTGAAGCGCGATCTCCTTGACAGAATGTCCCATCGTCCGACGCATCGTCCGCACCGGGCCTATAAAGCTCTCTGAGGGACTACCCCGGATGACCTTCCGATCAACGGCTGGCCAGGGCCGACAGGTGCAACCTGTCGAGGAACGGTAGTTGCGCGAGCATACGATTACCGAGACCTCAGTCCTTTGCCGTAAAAGTAGCGATCAAACTCCGGTCGGCTCATGCCCCCCGGGAGTAGTCGCACGAGTGGAGGTGGAGATTGAATACTCGCCACGCGCCTTCAGTCCTCTTGGTTTGCATCGTCTGCTGTACCCTGGCGTGCGGGTCGAATCCGACCGGCCCGCCGGAGTCGGTATTAGCACCGGTTGTCGCGCGGGACGGCATTCCGTTCAATGGGCAGGCGATTCCGGAGGGGGTTCTCGATCGCCTGTCTCCCTACCGGGTCGTGATGGTCGGCGAGACGCATCATCTGACCGAGCATCGGGAGATGATGGCGGCGCTCGTGCGCGACCTGCACGCGAGGGGGTTCCGCCAGCTGATGATGGAGCTGCCGCATATGGCGGACTGGCTGCTCATGGACTACGTCCTCGATGGCGGCGCCGTGCCCGGCTGGGAACCTCCCCTGGTCTTGGGGGGAAAGCTGATCACGGCCGTGAGGGACTTCAACCGCTCACTTCCCGAAACCGATCGCGTGCTGGTCCGGGGCATCGACGTGAACCTCGACGATTACGGCGGCGCGGAGTCGTTCCTCGATTTGATCGGGTGGTACTCGGAGCAGCTGCCGGACCCCGGACCGATAGAGACGTTCCTCGCTGCACCCTACGCGACCCCCGCGAACCAGGCGGCCGCGATCGGGCAGTTGCAGGATGACCTCCAGAGCCAGCGCGCCGACCTGGTTGCGACCTGGGGCGAGCAGGCGTTCGAGACCGTGGCCGAGATGGTGGAGGTGGAGCGTACGAGCGTGACGATTCGCGCGGACCGGGATGCTCACTACAACGCCACGGTTCGGGAGCGCGAGCGGATCATCAAAGAGCTCTGCGATACGAGGATCGAAGAAACTCCGCACGGCACGCTGATCAACATCGGTGGAAACCACGCGCAGAAGACGCGCATGAAGGGCACGGAGCTCGAGTGGTTGGGGGACTACCTCGTCCATCGGAGCCCGGTGGTGAACGGGTCCATCATCGTTCTGGTCGTCACCGCTGCCCGGATCGTCTCCCCAGACGGAGGCACGACTCTCTACGACCTGGGCGCGTCCCCTCCGAACGAGTTGTTCCGCCTGATGAACGAGACCTGGCCGAGCCACACCGTCTTCCTGCCACTAGGCGACCCGATCTTTTCTGAACAGGGCGTCCTGGTGAACTTCGAGAGCGAACTCTACTCGTCTGCTCTGAAGCGGGTGTACGACGTGGCCGTCCTGCTACCGCTGGCCCATCGCGATCCGGGAATGTAGGCATCCTCGATGAATTCGGCTCGCTTCTCACGTGACTCTGCGCCATTCCGAGGCGATCGCGGTATCAAGGCCGATCGCTACAGAACGTATCTGCTGGTCGCCGCTATCGTTATGACGGTGTGGGGCATAGTCGGCTTCTTCGACGCCGGGCGTTTCGGGCGTGGAGGGTACGTGTACAGCCCGACGTATGTGGTCGAGGGGATCGAGCGCGGCGGGGCCGCCGACCAGGCGGGCCTTCGCGAAGGCGACAGAGTGATCATGGTGGGCGGGATCCCAGTAGAGGATCTCCCGCTGTATTCACGCTGGCCTCGCGGCTTCGCGCCACGTCCCGGGGACGCGTTTCCCCTCGAGGTCGAGAGGCTCGGCGAGACCCTCGCCGTGGAAATCGTGTACGAACCGCCGACTCGGAGCAACGCCACGCTCAGACTGGGAGTCGCGATAATCGGGCTTTCGTTCATGGGATCCGGGCTGTGGGCGCTGTTCTCGGTGGGGACCCGGTACGCGCTTCTCCTTACCTGGATCGGCCTGGCCGCTGGTGCGGCTACGTTTGGCAAGGGGCCCTACCTGGGCACGTGGGACGGCCTGGCGATGCACATTCAGTTTCTCGCCACGATCCTGTGGAGCCTCCTCATGCTCCGGTTCTTCATCACTTTCCCGTGGCCGAAGCGGATAGCGGAAAATAGAGTCGTCACGGGGATCATGTACGGCGCCTGCCTCCTCTTCGTGCCGGTGCTTGCCCTGGAGCTGCTGTTGCACCCGAAACTGTATCACTCGTTCGGGGGCCCCGGTGCACTCCTGATCGTCACGTTCAGTCTCCTGGCCGTAATGGCGCTCGTCCACACGCTTACGACTACGCGGCGTGATCGATTGAAGGAATCCGGAATGGGTCTCATCACCCTCGGGATCCTGGTAGCCGTCCTGCCGAACCTGCTATCCATGCTGAGCGGGATGCTCTTACCGGACCTCGAGCTTCCCGGGTCGAGCTACCTTCCGCTCCTCATCGTCGCGATTCCGATTGCGATGGCCATGGCGGTTCGGAGGCATCCGCGGCGTGTGGAGTAGGCTGCCCGGGTGCCCAGAATCGGTGTTTCCGTCTAAGTTTGAGCAGCGTCAGTGATCTTCCCGGCGACCTGGAGGCACGATGAACCGCAGCGCTCGGACCATTCTCATCTCGACGATCGCCCTCGTCATAGCCACTCGTCCGGCCGTCGCGCAGACCGCTCCCACGGAACTCGAGATGGGAGACGTCATCCAGCGAGACATCTCGGTCGGCGAGGTCCACGCCTTCAGCGTCGACATGGATGCCGATCAGTTCCTGCTGGCGGTCGTCGAGCAGCGCGGGGTAGACGTGGCAATTACGGCCTACGATCCGAGCGGTGAGGAGCTGGAGGAATTCGACACCCCGAACGGAGCGGTCGGACCGGAAGCCATCACCTTCGTCTCGGAAGACGCCGGCGAGTATCTCCTGGAAGTACACCCGTACGATGACGAGCAGGAGACGGGGACATACGACATCCGCATCGAACGGCTGGAAGCCGTTGCGGCTACGCCGGCCGGTAAAATCGATCAGATGTTTGTGGTGTGGGACCAGCCAGGCTCACCGGGAGCGGCCGTCGCGGTCATCCAGGACGGCGAGATCGTGTTCAAGAAAGGATACGGCGAGGCCAACCTGGAGTACGGCGTGCCGATTACCCCGGGCAGCGTGTTCTACATGGCATCCGTATCGAAGCAGTTCGTCGCCTTCGCCATTCTGCTGCTGGAGCAGGAAGGCAGGCTCTCGCTGGATGATGACATCCGAAAATTCGTTCCGGAGCTCCCCGACTACGGCCAGCCAATCACCGTACGCCACCTGATCCATCATACAAGCGGAATCCGGGACTACCTGGGACTGGCGGACCTGGCGGGGATGGATATCGGACGGTTCCACGACGACGATGGCGTGATCCGGTTCATTTCCAGGCAGAAGGCGCTGAATTTCGATCCCGGCGCGGAGTACCTGTACAGCAACTCCGGCTATTTCCTGCTCGCTGTGATCGTGGAGCGGGCCAGCGGCCAGACGCTGCGGGAGTACGCCGATGAGCAGATCTTCGGCCCGCTGGGCATGGACAGCTCCCACTTCCACGACGACTACCAGCACATCATTCCCGAGCGCGCCTTCTCGTACTTCGAGGGTCCGGGCGGCTACCGGACTTTCCTCTCGACATTCGACCGGGTCGGCTCCGGCGGCACCTACTCCACGGTGGAGGACCTGTACCGGTGGGACCAGAACTTCTATGACGGAAAAGTGGGCGGGAAGGCATTGATCGAACGGATGCACACCCCCGGCATGTTGAACAACGGCAATGAGATAGACTACGCGATGGGGATCTCGGTCGGCGAGTACCTGGGCGTCAGGGAAGTCCAGCACGGGGGAGCCCTCGGAGGATATCGTACCTACCTGACGCGCTTCCCCGACCAGGACCTCTCCGTGATCGTGCTCGCCAACCTGGGGAGCGTCGGTGTCGGTCGGCTGGCCCACGACATCGCCGACCTCTACCTGGTCGACGTGCTGGAAGACCGCGACAGCGAAGAGATCGACGCGGAACCGACCGCCGAGCGCGTGGCCGCCGACATCGATCCGGAGATCTACGAAGAGTACGTAGGGAAGTACGAACTGCGACCCGGCTTCATCCTCGCGGTTACGACCGATGATGGACGGCTGCTGGTCGAGCCGTCCGGTCAGCAACAGATCGAGATGGTCCCCGAGTCAGAAACCTCGTTCTTCGTGCGGGAGGTGGATGCCCGGCTCGAATTCCTGCGGAATGACAACGGCGATATTCACCAGCTGGTTCTGTACCAGGGTGGCCAGGAGATGGCCGCGCCCAGGATCGAGATCGTACCGCCGGATCCGGGCGACCTTCCGGGCTACGCCGGCGACTACTACAGCGAGGAGCTGGACGTCACGTACGTGATCACCCACGAGGACGGAGAGCTGAGACTTAAGGTCGGGTGGGACCCGCGAGGGGAGATCGAGATGTCGCAGGCGGACGTCGGCCTCGGATCAGTCGGCACGCTGACGTTCGACAGGAACGACGGGGGAGAGATCACGGGATTCTCGCTCGACGCAGGCCGCGTGCGCGGGATCGAGTTCACGAAATAGCATGCTTTGAGAGGCGGCAGCTTCGGACCTGTCGAGAGCTGCCGCCTCTACGAGCACTCCTCACCTCACATGCCGGTGTTCGACACCGGGGCCCAGATATCGTCATCGTGAGCCCGGGTGAGCTCTGCGAACCGCTCCCAACCGGCCGCATTCCCGTCCCTGCTGTTACCGAACGTGCGGAACAGGTCGTCCAGCTGATCCCAGTCTTCGACGAAGTAGAGGAGCTTGACGTTGTGCGGACCGCCCGTGTTGTGGCCGAGCTTAACCCAACCCAACAGGATTCCCTCCTGCCTCGCCGTCTCGAGCACCGGCTTCATCAAGCTGGTCCACAACTCGTTCCACTCGCTCATGTCCTGGAAGTTTACGAGGTAGGACGCGGCGTACATGTGCGAGACATCGGCGTCCGTCGCATCGCCGAACTGGACAGCTTCGATGTCCCAGATCTCGTCGCGATGCCTGGCTACGCTGCGGCTGCCGGCCGCCCACTCCGCCGCCGGGGTCGCCTCCTGGAGGCGAGACAGGTATTCGCCCCAAAAGATGTTCAGCGAGGCCCAGTCGAAGGTTCGAACGACGGTGCGGATGTTGTAGTCATCACCGCCGGTGTGGTGCCGGGACTGGCCGAAGCCCTCGATCAGGCCTTCCTCCACCAGGCCCGCCAGCACCGGGACAGAGTACTCGCTATACCGGCGATTCCAGTCGCTCATTCCGGCTGCGTCGACGCTGTAATACGCTTCGTACACGAAACTCGCTGTCTGGTCTTCCTGTGCGGCCGGGGTTGTGGAATGATCAGCAGGGCGATAGTGGCTCTGAGAAGTGCATGGCGCATGGAGCCTCCAGGCTGCGGGAGTCTCGGTGGGCCGCCAGCTCCACGAACACCATAATCAGGGAAGACATCAACCGCCGGTCAGCTGCTCCTCTTCCATCTCCGCGATATATCCGCGGGCATTCTCATTCGAGGGATCGAGTTCGATAGCTTTGCGATAATTGGCGATCGATTCCTCAAGTCGGCCGCCCGCCCGCAGGCTTTCCCCGTAGCTGTCCCACACGTTGGAGGATTCCGGGTAGTCGACCGTGTTGCGCTCGAACACCCAGGTCGCCTGCTCGACCGCGTCCCGGCGGAACAGCACGTAGCCGAGGCTGTTCACCGCGTCCTCGTCCAGCAGGTCCGGATACTCAGTCTTGATCCGCTCGAAGGCCGCCACACCCGCCTCCGTTCCTTCATGGAGGAAGGTCTTCGTCACCTCGAGCCGCGCCAGCCGGGTGGGATCGTCGTACCGGCCATATTCCAGCCAGCGCAGTGGCCAGTGATCGTCGTCGAACGCGAGATCAAGGATGGCCGGGCCGATCGCGAGCCCGTTCTCGCTGTTCGTGAAGTAGACGATCGCGTCTCCGTCGTCCGGGTAGGCGAGCACGAAGCAGCGGGCCGTACCCTGGTCCCCCCAGTGCCAGAATGACGGACCGCGACGACCCTCCTGGAGCCCCCAGCCAAGGCCCCAGAACAGGTGGTCTCTCGCCTCCGGATTGTCATCCCACGCGGCTTTCTTGAGGTCGGAGCCGGGCGTGAGCATGGCTGCGCAGGTCTCCGGCACCAGGCCCTCACATTCCATGATCGCACCCACGAACCGGGCATAGTCGGTTGCGGAGGTGTGCAGGCTGGCCGCCGCGTTGCCGCTCTCGGGCATCCGGCGGTTCGAGGGATAGCCGAGTTCGTCGTGCGGGATGGCCGCGAGTGAGTCGAACGGCTCGATCCAAACGTAGTGCGTTGCCGACATTCCCAGCGGCTCGAATACCTCCTGCATTCCGATCTGCTCGAGCGTGAGGCCGGTCTGTTTCTCGACCGCCTGCTGCAGGTAGACGAAGCCTTCGCCCGAGTAGCCCCAGCGCTCACCAGGATCGGCTTCAAAGGCGAGCTGCGTGTCACCCCACGCCCAGTTGGGAAGTCCTGTCGTGTGCGTGAGCACATGTCGGGTGGTGAGCTGCCGAGCACGTTCGTCGTGCGCCAGGCGCTCGTATTCCAGGATCTCCCACAGGGGCTGGTCGAGGTCCCACTCCCCGCGGTCGACCATGCGCAGGACTGCGTACGCGAACACCGGTTTGCTGAGCGATGCCGCCTCGAAAACCGTGTTTTCGGTGACCGGGACTTCGTTCTCGGAGTTCGCGTAGCCAAACGCCGCCGTCATCGTGACTTCGCCCGATTCCATGTACGCCATCTGCAGACCGGGCACGTCCGCCCGCTGCATGAAAACAGGGATACTGTCGAGCAGGACGAGGGCCGGGGCCTCGGCTGCGGCCGTCATTTCGGGAGTCGGATCCGAGTCGTCTGGCCCGCAGGCTACCAGTCCGACCATGAGGGCCAGAGACAGAAACGCGTGACGGCGGGCGGGGGCCGGGCTGTTCATTCATCTCTCCGTGATATGGCTGCGTCGCTGGCGTTCGAATTGATTGCGTGAGTCTCCTAGTACCCGGGCCAACCTTCCCTCTCACCGATCAGCTGACGGACCGCGTCGAACATCTCCGATGCTCTGTCGCTGTTCGTCAGGATGACCAACCCGTATCCCAGGCTTCGGTGCGCGACCATCCTGCAGCGAAATCCGTCGTTCGCGCCGTCGTGTCCGAAGTACTGCTGGCCCCGGTCGACCCAGAGGCCGAACCCGAGCCCGTAGTCGTTCTTCACTTCCGTCACGAGCAGCCGGGCATTCTCCTGGCTCAGGACCCGGTTCGACTCGCCCCGCAACGACAGCTGCAACTCGATGAGGAAGCGGGCGAGATCGGACGAGGTGGTCCACAAAGACGCGGCAGCGACCTCCGGGTAGATGTGGTGCCCTCCCGGCACCGCCACGCCGTCCGCGTAGTAGCCGGAGGCAGCCGAGTCCTGCAACGAGTCCGGGAGAGGGTACTCGTACGTGCTCTCGCTCATGCCGGCCGGCTGCAGCACCCGCTGCCGGATGAAGTCGGAATATGCGAGCCCGGTCACGTCCTGCACCGCCTGCTGCATGACCAGGTAGCCACCGCCCGAATAGCGGAACTGGCTTCCCGGCACCAGGTCAACCACGATCGGTGGCGAATTGGCGGGCGGATAGCCATTCAGAATCTGGATCAGTGAGGGCACGGGCTCGTAGTAGCGGTAGCCGCGAAATCCCCCGACCGTCGTCCCCGCCGTGTGGCTGAGCAACCGACGCAGGGTGACCTTTTCCGAGTCCTGAAGTGAGTTGTGGGTGAGCTTCCACTGGACGAGATAGTCGTTGATCTCCGTGTCCAGGGAGACCGTTCCATCCTGGACCAGGCTCATTACGCCAGTGGCCGATACCCCCTTGCTGAGGGACGCCGCCTGGAAAAGCGTTCCCGCGGTGACCGGCTCCAGGGTCGTCACACTCTTCACCCCGTGGACCTCGACGTAGTCCAGCTCGAAGTCCCGGATCACGGCAATGCTGACGCCGGGAACGTCGTAGTATTGAATCAGGGACGCGATATCGGTCGCGTTCGCGGGCCCTGTCGTACTGCTGCAGGCCGTGACCGCCAGGCTGGGTATCGCGAACGCAGCCAGGGTCCGCGCAAGGGCCGCGCACCTCGGACGTCGTCTGGTCGTAAATCTCGAGATCATCGGAGCACCCCCACCTTCAGAGCGAACACGCGCCCTTCTCCACCCACCTGTGTGCCTGGGGTCGTTGCCTCGTCACAATACTGAACAGCTGAAACGGACTGCCCGTTGGGGCTCGGCGGCGCTCCTGCCTGAACAGGCGGGGGAGCGCCGACTCGATCGATCTCCCTAGTGCCAGGTCGCTCCCACGGTGAACAGCAGTAGACTCGCTCCGTCTCCCTCGGTACCGGTGTACACGAAGTCGAGCGCCGGGGTGAGGAAGAAGTTGCGGGCGAGCTGTAGGTCGTAGCCGAGACCGGCTCCAAGCCCGATGCCGCCGTGGTCCTCCCGGATAGTGGTGGTCACGTTCCCCACACTGAACTCCGTTTCTGCCGACCGTCCGGCGAATCCGGCCCCGCCCTTCAGGTAGAAGCCGCCGCTCGGGCTTGGATAGTACAGCGCCGTGAACATCAGGGCGGCGCGGCCGATCGACCACTCGTCCTGGTTCGTTCCCCAGCCGATCATCTCACCGCCGATGAGCAGTTGCTGACTCAGGCTGCCGCCCATTCGGAGGAAGCCTGCGCCACCGAACTTGGAGTCGCCATCCCAGGCATCGTCTCCAAAGGCCGTACCTCCTCCGAAGCCGAAGCTGATCCAGAACCCGTCGTGAACGGCCGTTCGCTGGGCAGCGGCTGGAGCCGCGAGGAGAAGTACCAGAGCCCCTGACGTGATCATGCGCCCGAAAACCCGATTCAGCATGGTTCCGCTCCCAATTCGAGACAGGGTCTTGCGCGTGAGAGAAGATATCGAACAAAAGCGGAGATATCGACCGGTTGACGGACGGATGACGGCCCTCGGAGACGTGATCTTGAAGAGCACGTGCGGACCGTCTTTCCCGAATCCGCCCTGTGACCCGGTATTGGCCGATGTAGCTACATGACGCTACATTGTCCGCATGAAAGCCGTGGGAATACGAGAATTGAAGAACCGCCTCAGCGAGTACATCCGCCTCGTACGGGCCGGCGAGACGGTCCTGGTGACAGATCGCGGCGTGGTGGTGGCCGAGCTGCGGCCGCCCGGCACGCCGACGGCGGAAGACTCGCATCCCCTGCTGACCATGGCTGTGCGAGAAGGGCGGGCCCGGGCCGGTGCGCCAAACCGACCGGATCTGTATCCCGAGCTGGCAAAGGTCCTTCCCGAAGGCACCGCGCTTCGGTGGCTCGACGAATCCCGGGCCGACCGGTGATTCTCTACGCTGAATCCAGCGCCGTCCTGGCCTGGCTGCTTGCCCAGGAGCACGCCGCCGAGGTCGGCAACATCCTTGCCGAAGCCGAGCTCATCCTGTCGTCCGACCTCACGCTGCTGGAGTGTGAGCGCGTGCTGGTGCGCGGGAGCGCGACGGGCGAACTGTCAGAGGGTGAGGTGACGAATCGGCAGGTGATCCTTCGAACCGCCGCACAGCACTGGATGCTGCTGGGATTCACACCTGCCGTCATCGAGCGCGCTCAGCGGCCCTTTCCGAACGAGCCGGTTCGCACCCTGGATGCACTGCACCTGGCGTTCGCACTCGAGGCGAAGCGGATCATACCGGAAGTCAGGCTTCTGAGCCTGGATCGACGTATTTGGGAGACGGCGCGTCAGCTGGGGCTGGAGCTCACTCCTCAACAATAGCGCTCGAAGCCATCCACTGCCCGGCGGCCACGTCCGCCACGAGCCCGACCATGAGCTCCACTGCCTCCGTATCCGACAGCCCGTGGTCGGTCAGGGAGCGCCAGGTGTAGAAGCCGAGGGCATGGCCGACCCCGGCACGCACCAGTCGCTGGGAGTCGCTGCTCACACCCCACCCGGCCGAAAGTCCTCCGGCTACCTCCCGCATGTATTCCCACAACGGCTTCATCACCTCAGCGAGTTCCGGCATCTCGGACTCGTCCCGCAGGATACTCGCCAGCATCGGGGCGCCACCCCGGAAGAAGTCGTAGAGCCCCCTCAACGCCGTTTCCAGTCGGTCGCGGGGATCCCCGATGCCGGTCCATGTCGCCGGATCGGGTAGAGGATGGTCCTCGAACCAGTGGGAGGAGCATGCGCCAAGCAACGCCCGGTCGTCGGGAAAGTGCCGATAGACGGTGAGCCGCTGGACTCCAGCCCGCTCCGCGATCGCCGTGACCGTAGTGGCCACCGGGCCGATCTCCTCGTGCAGATCGACGACGGCCTCCACGATGCGTTGCCTCGTATCGTTCACGCCCATGTTGTGAACATATCTGTTTACTCGCACTTGACAAGTCTTGCCAGTATGGGCGACAGTGGACTTATGCTAGTGAACATTACTGTTCACCACCACGTCGCACCTGCGCCGTGAGTCATGCCGGAACTGTCTGACAGGAGCGAGCGATGCACGGCGAGAAGATGCGCAGCAAGGCGGGGCCTGGCAGCATGCCGAGTCACATTCCTTATCTGGTCCTGGTGCTCGTCGCGATGGTCGCGGCAGTCACCCTGCAGTCCTGTTCGCCGGGAGAGGCCTCTGAGCCGGATCCGTACCAGGGCGATTCGGCCGAACTCGGCACCGGGACCGTGAGCACGTACGTCCAGACGGATGCTGCGGGCGAGATCAAGTCGATCGGGGTGCGTCTCTCAGCGGCGGCCCTCGAGAGCTTCCCGCTCGAGCTCGATGGAACGGCTCCGTGCTTCGACGTCGATGGGGACGGCACCGAGGATCCGCATACCGAGTGCTTCATGATGCTGCGTCGGGATCTCGACCTGCCGAGTGCGACAGCGCAGGCCATGGCCCCGTTCGGGTACGTGCAGTTCAACTACAATCCGCACGGCCATCCTGCGCCGGCACCACCCGTGTACGCGAAACCGCACTTCGACTTCCACTTCTATCTCGTCGGCCTGGACGACGTGAAGGAAATCCGAACCGGCACGTGCGGATTCTTCATCGATTGCGATGTGTACGAGACGGCGCGCATTCCTGTACCGGACAGATACATGCCGCCGGCCTACATCGAGGTGGGAGCGGCAGCCGGGGAAGAGGGCAATCACCTGCTGCTCTCCACGGCGCCCGAACTGGGTGATCCGCCCGCAGACTTCACGCAGACCTTCATCTTCGGCTCATATGACGGGCACATCATCTTCTACGAGCCGATGATCGCCGTATCCGTGTTCATTGAAAGCCTGGACGAATGTCACGAAATCGCGCGGCCGACAGCCTGGGAAGTCGCGGGGCCGTATCCGACGCAATACTGCATGCGCTACCTGCCGGGGGAAGAGGCGTATACGGTGTCGCTGGAGTCGTTTGTCCGACGGGAGGCCAACTGACGAATGGCGAACATACTGACGATTGTACCGGAACAGGCCAAGGGCGTTCGGAAGCTGTTCTTCCGCTGGGTTCAGCGCCAGTACGGAGGTGTCGTGCCGGGTGTATACCAGGTGCTTGCCGTCGATCTCAAGGTGGCTCGACCGGCCGGCGCCCTGTACAACCACCTTCATCTTCGGAAGTCGTCGTCAATCAGCAGACTGCAGCGGGAGATGCTGGCCACCGTGGTCAACGGCAAGGTGGGTGGAGCCCCCTGACTGGGTCTCCATACGGCGGCGGTTCGCCGCCTTTCCGGCGATGAGCATCTCGGCTTCGAGTTCGCGACGAACTGGCCCGAGTATGATCTGGATGACAAGACGCGCGCGTTGCTCAGTTACGCCAGCAAACTCACGGAGTCTCCGAGCTTCGTGGGAGAAGAAGACATCGCGACGTTGAGGGAGTGCGGCTGGAGCGAGCGCGAGGTCTGGGAGATCACCGCGCTCGCGTCCTTCTTCAACTTCAGCGGACGGATGGAAGCGGCCTCCGGTCTGCCGCCGGATGAGATTCCGGAGGATGCCGCGATTGCCGAGGCAGGGGGGAAGTAGACGTCAGGATTTTGGGATCTCCTTCTCCGGATCGATGAACGGCTTGGGAATCACCGCGGCTCCACGCACATCTCCGTCCGCAACGGTCACCGTCAGCCGGATGCCGAGCTCAGCCATGTCTGCCGGCACCATTGCATACCCGATGTTCTTCTCGAGCCGCGGCGAATAGATCGCTGACGTGATGAAGCCCACTTCGGATCCGTCCAGGTGAACAGGCCAGCGGGTCATGTTCAGGTCCAGCGGCTCGCCGTCGATCTCCACGCCGGCCAGCAGTCGACGGGGTCCCTCGGCCTTGATCCGTTCGAGCGCCGTCCTGCCGATGAAGTCGGCCTCTTGCTCGAGATTCACCTGCCAGCCGAGCCCGACCTCGAATGGGTTTGTGTCCAGCGTCATGTCGATACCGTAGTTGAGGATTCCTGCTTCAATACGCCGGATGTCTGAAGGTCCGGTCGGACCGATGCCGAATTCCCGGCCCGCTTCCATCACCCTCTCCCACAGATCGACTCCGCGGCTCCCGTCGCGCAGGTACAGCTCGTAGCCAACCTCCCCGGTCCAGCCCGTCCGCGTGACGATCACTGGGATGCCGTCGATCTGCTTCTCGAGGAACCAGTAATACCTGAGATCCCTGATATCATCGCCGAACAGTCTCGCTACCACCTCCTGCGACCTGGGGCCCTGAACCTGCATTGGCGAGACATCCGGTTCGCAGATCTTCACGTCCAGGCCTGAGTTGAGCGCGACTCCCTTTGCCCAGAGAAGCACATCGCTGTCGGCCAGAGCGAGCCAGAAGTGGTTCTCGCCGAGGCGAAGCAGCACGGGGTCGTTGATGATACCGCCGTCTTCGGCCGTGATGATCACGTACTTGCCCTGCCCAACAGCGCACTTCGTCAGGTCTCTCGGGGTGAGCATGTTGGTGAACGTGAAGGCGTCCGGCCCGCTGATCTCGACCTGGCGCTCGACGCTGACGTCCCAGACTGTCACGTCGTTCAGCAGCTTCCAGTACTCGGCTTCGAGATCACCGTAGCACGTCGGCAAGAACATGTGGTTGTACACCGTGTAGCGCTGCGCCCCGTATTTCAGCGTCGCCTCGAAGAACGGCGATCTGCGCAGGCGCGCGCCGCGCTGGATGAGCCTCATGTCGAACGTGGCGGTCATCTGAATCTCCTTGTCGGATCTTCTCTCAAGGCCGTGAGTCGTGCCGTTCGCCCGTGCCGTGTTCGGATCGTGCGAACGGGGACGCCCGCGCGCAAGAAGAAGGTGCGGAGGGAATCTGAGCGGCGGGCCGTCTCCCCGTCAGGGCAATCCAATCTCGCGGCGCAGTTTCCGGAATCGCCGGTGGTGCCGCAGGGCGTCGAGATGTGGATACGAGTACTACGTTGGGCAGCCACTGGGCGCGCGCTTGAAACCCAGATTCGAGCATGTCCATCCGGGCGTTGGCGTCTACACGGTGACGGCAGAGTTCAGGTAGCAGACTACCGACAGCCGTGGAAGAGGGCGGCTCAAACGGGTGCCGCCCCACCCGCCTGTCGTGATCACTGCACCGGGGGACGACACCTCAGCACCCAGACCTTGACTCACCTCCCCGGTTCTGGTTTCCCTTGTTTACATCGAAGCCGGCCAGGAGGCGGGCGCACCCGCTTCGAACCACACAGGGGAGACGCAAATGTCAGGCATCATCCGGAAGGTCATCGAAGAGGTCTGGAACCAGAAGAACCCGGCACTCCTTGACGACATGTTCACTGAAGACTTCGTCATGCACACGCCGATCGGGAATTTCGAAGGTCCATCCGGCTACCGGCAGATCTATGACACCTACGTGAATGCCTTCTCCGACTGCCAATTTACGATCGACGACGAGCTCTCCGCCGGGGACAGAAATGTCGTTCGCTACACGTTCTCTGGAACCCACGACGGCGAGCTGCTGGGCGTGGCGCCGACTGGCAAGCGCGTGTCGATCAGCGGCATTTCGATCTCTCGGCTGGTCGGCGGAAAGGTCGCTGAGGAGTGGCCGGTGTGGGATCAGATGGGCGTGATGCAGCAGATCGGAGCAGTTTCCTAGGTTGCAGCCCGCAGTCCTCGCGGTGAGC
>JAENXO010000621.1 GCA_016649455.1 Gemmatimonadota bacterium
CAGCAACCTTCGATAGCTGAAGACTTCGCGGGGAGAGAACACATCGGGAATCTGGTAAGAACGCTCTCCCAGTTGAAACGAGCCGTCCCGCGCGATCTGAATAGCCTCTCCCATAGCACCTCTCCTTACCCACCGGTAGGCAATCGAACGGAACCCCGGGGCCGAGGGGTTCGATCCACGAACGTACCGCCCGGAACAGGGTCCGGGCAAATTTTGCGCGGCCGGCGCCGCGCCCGGGAAAATCGGACATTCCGAAACAGGAAGATTCGCGTGCCACGGCGCTCTCGCCTGAGTGGCCGGGCGCCGCACGACTCAGCAGTCCTGACCGGAAGTCGACCCCGTACAGACACCGAAAGTACAAGATCTGGTGCTCGGCCAATCTATCGCGTCCACATGTTGTGGGTCAAGTTTTGGAGCTCGATCCCGGTATCGACGGCTGGCGCCGGGCCCGCGCTTGATGCATCGCGTTCGTCCGCCTACAATGCGCGGCAGAGTCTGGATCTTTCTGCGGGGACTGGACCGCTCCCGCGAGTGGACAACGAAGGGAAATCGACGAACATGTCTCGACTGCGTGGCAGTGTGAAGTGGTTCGATCCAGAGAAGGGGTGGGGGTTCATACGGCTCGAGGACGGAGACGAGGTGTTCGTCCACCATTCCGACATCCAGGGGTCCGGATTCCGCAGTCTGCGGGACGGAGCCGAGGTGGAACTGGACATCGAGCGAGTCGAGCGCGGTCCGCGCGCTCGGAATGTCATTCCACTCGGTGGAGAGACCGCTGAGCCGGATCCTTCGAGCAGGGCACCACGGGAGAAGAGCGGCAGGGCAGGCGGGAGCAGAGGATCCGGCCGGTCCGGGACCCGGGCGAGCGAGCGAAATCGGGCCGGGCCGGGAGGAGATCGGCAGGACCGTCAGGCGGCCGGCTCCAGCCCGAAACTGCAGACCCTGAACGAGCAGATTCGTCAGCGCCTGGCAGCCCGGTTCACCTTTCTCCGCTGACGCGAACCTTCCGACCCCCGGGCGTGGAGCTCCCCGTGGCTGACGTTTCCGCCGCGGGTTGGCAAACGACCGGCCAACGCACTATTTTGCATGGTTGAGACGGATACAGACGCGCGACATGGTGTCGCGCGCGAGTCGCGTTCCTGAAGGGGTGAGCGAGTTTTGGAGATTCAGATCGCCGAAGGACAGAACCTCGAGAAGGCCCTGCGCCAGTTCCGCCGCAAGGTTCAGCGAGCCGGAATTCTCGCGGACATGCGCCGGAAGAGGCACTACGAGAAGCCCAGCGAGGCGAAACGTCGGAAGCAGAAGGCCGCCCAGCGCCGACTCGCCCGAAATGCCCGGAGGCGCAAGCAGCGCGACTGAGCGCCGCTTCGCTCCGGGCTACTCCGGATCCACCATACAGACTTGACCGGCCGACCTGGCAGGCGGTCCTCAGCCCCGGCAGGCAGGAACCTCCTGCGAGCTTGCGTAGCCGCGCGGCGACCGGATGTCCCCGACGTACACGGCGCACTCCGCATCCCCCGACTTCGCGATGGCGGAGAAGCCGTCCGAGTCCCCCTGGATCAGGTCGATTCGAACCCCGGAACCCGGCGTGAAGTCGATGCTCTTCAGGTCCGACGCGTAGTAGTCGTTGGCTTCGAAATAGGCCTTCTGGGCCGTCACGAGTCGGTA
>JAENXO010000640.1 GCA_016649455.1 Gemmatimonadota bacterium
CATACCGGAGATCCGTTCGCGCAATCCCGGGGTTCGCGGATTCGGAGAGCGGACCGCGACGAACTCACCGATCCAGGGAACCGCTGCCGATCTGATCAAGCTGGCGATGATCCAACTGCACGATCGACTCGGAGATGGGCCGATCCACATGCTGCTGCAGGTGCACGACGAACTGCTGTTCGAGGTTCCGGAGGACCAGGTCGATGCCGCGATCCGGATCATAACCGAGGAAATGGAAGGCGCGATCGAGCTGTCGGTGCCACTGAGAGTCGATGTCGGATCCGGCGGCTCCTGGTACGACAGCAAGGGCGGCTGACGAGCTACAGCGGTGCGCGAAACGCCGGGGTGACGGACACCATCCACTCCCACTCTCCGTCATCGAGCCCCCGCGCGGCGTCCAGCCGTATAAAGTCGTAGAACAGCGACAGCCCCACACCGAGAGAGGTGCGGACGTTTCCGGTGGCCAGTGCTTCGAAGCGCGCGGCCGCCTCTCCGCCGACCTTTCCGAGGTCCGTCCAGCCGGCCGCCGCGAGTCCCCGGAGTCGGATCCACGGGTGCCACACCGCGCGCGAGATCGCGAGGTTGGCGAACACGGCCACATCGCCGGCGAACGGCCTGAATTCGTAGCCCGGAACTGTTCCTCGCCCGCCGAGCAACAGCAGTCGCTGTTCAGGCAAGGTACCGGTGCCGAACCCGGCGCCCGCCGTACCTTCCCACGACCAGGTCGCGTCCGGTTCCCGGGGACGGGTCGAGAGACTCGCGACCCAGCGGGTGTACCCGAAGTCGGCGAGGGCCGACAACTCAGCGTTCAATGAGATGGTCGAGCCCGAGCCGAGCCACGTGCCCAGTCCGCGCTCGGCTCCGATTCCGACGCGCAGGTCGGTTCCTTCGGTGATCGGTCGCACCTCCCGGGAATCGACGCTCCCGACTGGATTCAGTTCCAGATCTGCGCTGTCCTGCTCCTCCCAGGTGAGTGTGACCCTGCCAAGGCCAACAGAACCGAGTGGAGTGGCGATCCCCAGACTCCCGCCGCTGCGGAAGTAGGGGTCGGTCCAGTCGTCTCCGCGGAACGAAGCTCCCAGGGTGGACACCACCCCCGACGCGGCACTGAACGGCCCGACGTCGGTAAGCTCGTTCACCCACCCGCCGACCGTCAGCGTACTGCGGCCGATGGTCCAGTCGAGCGCGCCACGGACTTCCGCACTACCTCGTCCGAACGCCCAGCCGCCACTGCCCGAGAGCGTGCGCACCCCGTCGATGTCCCAACGGACTCCAGCTCCGGCGAAGATTCCCTCGGCCCGTCGGACCCGGAAGGCCGATGAGACGCTCGGTATGAACAGTCGCACCGCCGCATCGCCCCCGAGGTAATGACCCTTCGCGATCGACGCCGCCTCCGACCGGACCTCGGCGAGGCGGATCGAGTCCGTGACGACGTCGTCCGGCCAGGCCTGCAGTTCCGGGGTGACCCACCCGGCGTATCGTTCGAGTTCCTCCGCGGGCCTGGCCTGAACGGAGTGTCCCGCCCCTACGCCGCCCCGGCCACGCGGCTCGAGGTCGTAGTCGAGAACGCGGAAGCTGGCCCTGATCGTCGAGCCGAACGG
>JAENXO010000526.1 GCA_016649455.1 Gemmatimonadota bacterium
CGGCGCGGCGGAGATCGTCGATCCGCGCCCGTATGCCGTGGGTTCGATCGCCGCGACCTACGAGAAGTATCCGACGACGGGAGACGTGCTTCCCGCCATGGGATACGGAGACAAGCAGGTCGAGGAACTCGCTGCTACGATCCGGGCGACGGAGGCCGATGTGATCGTGATCGGTACGCCGATCGACCTGACCCGGCTCATCGAATTCGACAAGCCATCCGTGCGGGTGCGCTACGAGTTGCAGGAGATCGGGAATCCGACGCTGGAGGATGCGCTGAAGCCGGTCCTCTGAACCGGGAGGTGATCGAGCCTCCCGTTCGATCTGATCGGTTCCGAACCAGGCGGCCGCGCACCTCTTCGGGGCAGCGCGGCCGCGCTGCCTAGCTCAGTCGCCGTCTGGCTCCGCGGCTATGCAATCCACTTCGGTCGCAGCTCCCAGCACGAGTCCGGAGGTTGCGAACGCTGATCGTGCCGGTGGATCCGCCGGAAAATACTCGCTGTAGATCTCGTTGAATGCCGCCCAGTCAGCCATATCCGCCAGGAATACCGTACACTTGACGATGTCCTCGAAGCCGGCACCGGCCGCGTCGAGCACCTTCCCGATATTCTCCATCGTCTGCCGGGCCTCGGCCGCCATCCCCCCGTCCACGAGCTCGAAGGTCCCGGGCCTGATTCCAACCTGCCCGGACAGAAATATCAGACCTCCGGCGCGCACAGCGGGCGTGAACGGGACGCCAGCGGGAAGCAGGCCGGGAACCGCTACGACCTCGGGGCGGGTCTGCTCCTCGTCGGCCCGGCTGATGAACAGCGCTGTCGCGACGATCAGCGCCGCCAGGATAATCGTCAGGGGTTCCAGCCATCGCTTGTGGGGCTGCTGGCTTTCGGTGTGTCGCATCTCCGCTCTCCGTGCTGTAGCCGATCGGGCGTGGGCGAGTCGTGTGTGGAATCTCGCCGCCCGTGACGGATTCGTGAACCCCTCATGAAGCGGCTTGACTCGAACCGGTCGGTGATCAAGAGTGTCGAGTGACCCGTGCAGCGCGCCGACAGGAATCTCAGTGCCCGGGAGGCACCAGTGTTCGAAGCCGTGAAGAGCCCGTATCTCGTCCCGTTCGATGGGTCTTTCACGGTAGGGGAGGCACCGACCGCCCCGAGGAGCGAACCGGAGAAGAAGAAGGCCACGAACGCGCTCCAGAAGCGGATCAAGAAGATGCGCTCCCTGCAGGACATGCTGTACGCTCAAAACGAGTGGTCGGTGCTTCTGGTGTTCCAGGCGATGGATGCGGCGGGGAAGGATGGGACGATCAAGGCGGTGATGTCCGGCATCAACCCTGCGGGCTGCCAGGTCCATTCGTTCCAGAAGCCGTCCGAGAATGAGCTGGATCACGACTTCCTGTGGAGAACCGCGATCCGGCTGCCGGAACGGGGACGGATCGGAATTTTCAATCGCAGCTACTACGAGGAAGTCCTGGTCGTCCGGGTGCACCCGAAGATCCTGATGGGTCAGCGACTGCCGTTCATCCCGGCTGGTGACGCGGTGTGGGACCAGCGGCTGGAATCGATCGAGGACCACGAGCTGCACCTGGCCCGGAATGGCACCGTGATTCTCAAGTTCTGGCTCAACGTGTCGAAGGAAGAGCAGAAGAAGCGATTCCTGGCGCGGATCGAGGAGCCCGAGAAGAACTGGAAGTTCCACCCGGCGGATGTCGCCGAGCGTGGTCACTGGGAGGACTACATGCTCGCCTACGAGGAGACGCTCAAGAGCACATCGCGGAGCTGGGCTCCATGGTACGCGATTCCCGCCGACGACAAGCCGTACATGCGGATGGCGGTCGCCGACGTGATCGTGCGCTCGCTCGAGAGTCTCGGACTCGCCTACCCGACGGTGAGCGCCACCGCGCGAGCCGAACTGGCGAGCTGGGGAGACCAGCTCGAGGCCGAAGAGTAGTCGGCCGGGGGGTTGGGGCGGCGGATCACTGACCGCCGCCCCCCCGTATCAGTTCCGCAGGTCGGCGCCGAGCAGGGCTTCGAGACGGGCGAGCCCGATCTGGTAGTCGAAGCGCCGGCGGATCTGGTCGATCTCGGCCCCCAGCAGCGTGATCTGTGAGCTCTGCAGGTCGAGGATC
>JAENXO010000518.1 GCA_016649455.1 Gemmatimonadota bacterium
AGACGACCCGGCCGACCACAGACAGGTCCAACAGGAGGTGCTGGTGGGTCCAGGTTACGATGTTCGCGCCCACGTGCGCGCCGCGGCAGGTGGGATTCTGGCCGCGTCGCTCGCGCTCGTCGTCGCGTGCGGCGGCGATACTGACCCGGAGGAAGTGTCGGCAGCCGCGGACGAATCCGTCGACACATCCGCCGCCCGGGCCGCGGCAATCGCGGACGAGTACGTCACCGGGTACTACCACCAGTTCCCCGAAGAGGCCTACGAGACGGGCTTTCCGGCCCCGCTCGACCGACTCGGCGACCGAAGTCTCGAGGCCCTGGCCGCCTGGGAAGCGCGTGAAGATGCGTGGCTGGCGGCGCTCGGCACGATCGATCCGGCCTCGCTCGAGGGCACCCACGCCGTAGTGCCATACACCTTCGCCCGGGAGCGGCTCGAGGCCGCGACGGCACGGCGCGTGTGCCGCACCGAGCTGTGGAACGTCAGCCCGACCTGGACCGGCTGGCAGAATTTCTTCCCCAACGTGTTCGCCCAGCAGCCGGTGGGAACTGAGCTGGCGCGGGCCAACGCCCTGGCACGGGCCCGCGACGTCCCGCGCTACATCGATACAGAGATCGCCAAGTTCCGGCAGGGAGTCGAGCTGGGCTTCACCGCGCCGCGCTCCAACGTCGAAGCCGTGATCCGGCAGCTCGACGCCCTGCTGTCGATGCCGCCGGATCAGACGCCGTGGTTCGACCCGGCGAACCGGGACGGCGAAGCCGAGTTCGGCGCCGAACTGCAGAGCGTGGTCGTGGATGAGATCGTCCCCGCGACCCGGCGCATGCGCGACTACCTGGCAGACGAGTACCTCCCCGAAGCCCGGCAGGCGGTCGGCGTCACTACGGACCCGGGCGGCCGGGAGTGCTACCTCGCCTCGGTGCTGTTCCACACTACGCTTCCCCTTACCCCGGAGGATATTCACGCCAACGGCCTGCGGGAGATGGAGCGGATCCAGGCCGACATGCGCGACATCGGTCGCCGCAGCTTCGGCACCGAAGACACGCAGGAACTGCT
Organism: Gemmatimonadota bacterium; assembly: GCA_016649455.1. Taxonomy (GTDB): domain Bacteria; phylum Gemmatimonadota; class Gemmatimonadetes; order Palauibacterales; family Palauibacteraceae; genus Carthagonibacter. The sequence goes on from JAENXO010000518.1 coordinate 1,051, forward strand.
CGAGACCGTCCGGTCGGACCCGAGGTACAGCTTCGAGACGCCCGAACAGATCGTGGCGTTCGCGCAGGCCGCAGTGAACCGAGCGCACGCGGCCGTGCCGGCGTGGTTCGGATTCGTACCGACGGCGGAGGTCCAGTTGAAGCCCTACCCCGACTACATGGGGGTCACCGGCGGTGGATTCTACTCGGCCGGCTCCGTGGACGGCAGCCGTCCCGGCACCTACGAGTTCGGCACGCACGAGCCGCGAGAGCTGAGCCGCGGCGGCGGGTTCGAGGCGACGACCTTCCATGAGACCTATCCGGGACACCACTTGCAGGTCTCGGTCGGACTCGAGGGACCCGGTGTGCACCCCGTCCTGCAGTTCTTCTTCAGCTCCGGCCTCGGTGAGGGTTGGGCGCTGTACACCGAGCGCCTGGCGGACGAGATGGGGCTGTACACGGACGAGGTGGACCGGCTGGGGATGCTGTCGAACGAGGCGTTCCGGGCCGCTCGCCTGGTCGTCGATCCCGGGATGCACGCGCTCGGCTGGACGCGGCAGGAAGCGATCGACTACATGGTCGCCCACACGGCCGAGTCGGAGGATGGAATCGCGTCGGAAATCGATCGCTATATCGCGGTGCCGGGACAGGCGACAGCCTACCTGACCGGCAGCCTGGTGATCCAGGAACTGCGCCGGAAGGCGGAAGTGGAGCTCGGCGACAAGTTCGACATTCGCGAATTCCATGACCTGGTGATCGGCGACGGCACGATCACGCTGGGAATGCTGCAGGACAAGATCGATCGCTGGATCGCGGAGAGCAGCTGAAAACGGGAGGGACGAACGTGAAGCTGTACACACTCGGACGGCGTGACTTCGTTCACCTGGCAGCGCTCGGTGGAGCCGCTGCGACCCTGCCGCGCTGGCTGCGGGCCGGAATCCTGGAATCGGAGTTCGCCGTGGCCGGCGACCTGGGGATCGACCGTTCCGCCAGGGCGCTCGCGGCTCCGGCCGACCCGGTCAGGGTCCGGGGCGTCGTGGAAGCAGGAGGAAAGGGCCTGGGTGGCGTCTCGGTGTCTGACGGGCTGTCCGTCGTCCGAACCTCCGGAAACGGCGAGTTCGAACTCCTGTCCGCCCCG
>JAENXO010000502.1 GCA_016649455.1 Gemmatimonadota bacterium
ATCCGGGTTCGAGACCCACAATCATTTGTATGCTATCCAGTTACCGGCTATTGCCTGTCCAGACATTTCCGCTCGCGAGGGACTTCTGGTATCCTGGCTCGCGTTCTGCTCGTCTATTATCTGTCGATTGCCGGTCGTGTCTCGTTCAGTCGGGTAGATGCACAATGCTGAAAGTCCGATGGCTTGTGCCTGCGATGGCGGTTACCCTGTTCGCGTGTGGCGGTGATTCAGAACCTGCCGGCCCCGGAGGAGGGGATCCCGGACCAGGCGAACCCGAGTCACCGACGGTTGCCAGCGTCACGGTGGAAGGACCGGTCGTGATGCTCTGGGACGCCGGTCTCAGCACCCGCCTCACCGGAAGCGCGCTGGACTCCGTCGGGCAACCGATTCCGGGCGTGCCATTCGAATGGACGTCCGGGGATCTTTCGGTTGCGACCGTGGATGATGGAGTAGTCACCGCGACGGGGGACGGTTGGACTGAAATCGCGGCGTCTACGTCAGGCAAGACGGACGCGGTCCAGATCGTCGTCGTAACGCCGGACGGCCCCAGGGACCGAACCGACTGCAGCGCCTGTCACGGGGACGAGTACGTCCAGAAGCACGGCGACTCGAACACTCCGATGACCTGTCTGCAGTGCCATTCCGGTCCCACCTGGACCAGCGGCGATTTCGATCACCCATCGGTGGCCAACGGATTCGACCTGCTGGGGGCGCACGCTTCACTGTCGTGCACGGCCTGTCACGAACCTGACGGTTCACCAAAGTACCTCGGCGTGGCGGACGACGAGTGCGTGTCCTGCCACCAGGCCGACTACGACGGGCAGCACGCGGGCTCGGGCACTCCGACTTCCTGCCTGCAGTGCCACACGCGGGACAGCTGGTCGGGGGCGGAATTCGACCACCCGACGGTGTCGAACGGGTTCGATCTGATGGGGGCGCACGCTTCACTGTCGTGCACGGCCTGTCACGAATCTGACGGTTCACCGAAGTACCCCGGCGTGGCGGACGACGAGTGCGTGTCCTGCCATCAGGCCGACTACGACGGGGAGCACGCGGGTTCTGAGTATCCGACGACCTGCCTGACCTGTCACACGCCGGACTCCTGGTCCGGAGCCGACTTCGACCACGACGTTCAGTACTTCCCGATTCTGTCAGGGAGGCATCAGGGCAAATGGGGCGGCTGCTCCACCTGCCACGTGGACTCGTCCGACTACACGAACTTTTCCTGTTTCGCCTGCCATCCCCACTTTCAGGACCGGATGGACGACAAGCACTCGGGAATGTCGGGCTACGCGTACGACAGTGATCGCTGCTACGCTTGTCATCCGGCGGGAGAGGCTGACTGAAGCGGAGCAACAGCCCTCCAGACGGGGTTGTAGCCCGCACGACCTGGGGACCGTAGAATCACACGCCCGCGGGCGGCTTGACCGACCCGCTTGAAGTTCCAGAAAACCAACGGCAACCGAACCACGGAGGGAACGAGCTTGCAGCTCAGACCCGTTCGTTCCCGACTGAATCTCCATCACCCTCGCCGGATCCTGCCCCTGCTGACCGTATTCCTGCTCTGGGGCGCGATGCCGCTCGCGGCGCAGGAATTCATCATTCACGCCAACGGCGACTCGATCAATGGGGACGTGAAGGGATTCAGGCGGGGCAAGCTCGAATTCGAGATTCCGGGCGGTAGCTCTACGTACATCGAGTTCGACGATCTCTCGACCATCGGCAGCTCCGACTACTGGGACATCGAGCTGGACGACCAGACGCGCATTTTCGGAACACTGGAGCCGGGTGAGGAACCGGGCACGGTGCGGATCGTGGGCGCTGCAGGTACGCAAGAGATCCCGCTGGTCAGAATCGTCCAGATGGTCTCTATCGATGATTCCTTCTGGTCGAAGTGGGACGGATTCCTGGAATTCGGCTTTTCGTTCGCCAAGGCGAACAGCGTGACGAACTACACGCTCGGTGCACAGGCAAACTACAGGAGCCCGCTGTGGGCAGCTTCGCTTACCCTCGACTCACGTCTCAACAGCCAGGACGACGTGGAAACCACCAGCCGGCATCAGCTGAACCTGACGGTCGTCAGATTGCTGACCAAGACGTGGTACGCGGGTCTGCTCGGCCAGGCGGAACAGAATCAGGAACTCGACCTCGATCTGCGGCTGCTGCTCGGCGCCGTCGGCGGACGCGATATCCTCCAGACAAACAGGGTGGAGTGGCGCTGGATCGCCGGGATCCTGGGAAACCGGGAAGATTACA
>JAENXO010000049.1 GCA_016649455.1 Gemmatimonadota bacterium
CCCTGGCCTTAGGGATCGCGGCTCTCGCCGCCTGCGCACCCGATCAGGCCTCGGACCGACCAGACGTCGAGCAGTCCGCCGTGGCGACGTCAGCCGCGCCCGAGCGCCACGTAGAACTCGAGGGACAGCACAACTTCCGCGACGTCGGTGGATACGAAGCCGCCGACGGTCGGACTGTGAAGTGGGGCCAGATCTACCGTTCGGGCCAACTTCCCGATCTCAGCGACGCTGACGTGGAGCAGCTCGACAGCCTCGGGATCCGCACGGTCATCACGTTCCTCGTGCCCAAGGAGATCGAGAACTACGGCGAAGACCGGGTGCCGGAGAGCACGCGGCAGGTATACCTCCCGATCACCGGAGAGCTGGCGGAGGAGTTGTCGCTCCAGGCCGGGATGGCGATTCGCACGGGGGACTTCTCCGCGCTCCCGGCGGACCTCAATCCCGAGGTCCACCGGCTGCTGCTGGAAGACGCACGCGAGGAGTACGCGGCCGTTCTGCGCACGGCCGCCGATCCGACCAACCGGCCGCTCGTGTACCACTGCTCGCACGGAGTCCACCGGACCGGAACGGCGACGGCCATCCTGTTGTCGGCCCTCGGCGTTCCCTGGGAGACGGTCAGGCAGGATTACCTGCTCTCGAACGTGTACCGGGCCGACGAGGTCGAGGCCGAACTGGCGCGAATCCGGTCCAAGGTGGCCAGCGATCGCGGGATCTCGCCGGAAGAGGTCGACATGACGAACGTAGAGGCTTTCTACTATCTGGAGGGCCACTACATCGATAGCACGCTCGAGAAAGCGGTCGAGGATTACGGCTCTATGGAGGCCTACATCAGGGATGGCCTCGGGATCAGCGACGAAGAAATCGAACACCTGCGTGCGGAGTTGTTGGAGTCGCCGAGCTGAGGCGATTCCGTCCCGAATCTGTGGCTCACGGGCAACGCGCTAGCAGTTTAGGCAGTGCATCGTCATATAAGTCAAGGTGTTAGGCCCGGGCATGTGCCGTGCATGGCTGTAGACTATCAAGCGCCGGCCAGTCTGGCGCTCTCGACTCGCACCTGAACGGCCCGCGGACATGGACGAACGTCGCTACTGGATGACCGATACGGATGGCCTGCTTGCGGGCGCCGCCCAGGCCGTCCAGGCCAAGCGCTCCCTCGCGAAGTACCTCGAGTGCGACTGGGACGACATCGATCGGAGCCTGGCAGAGGCCCTGATGGAGACGCTCAGGCGCATGCCGTCCCGCGGACGCCTGCGTCGGCGTGAGGACCGGTCCCTGTTGAGCTGCGTCGGTCGTCTGGTGCCTGAAGTGCCTGCCGACGATCCGCTCCGGGCCGAGATCCGCAGACGTCTCCGGGCGAAGCTCGACGGAGTCTGACGCACCGAATCTTCCACACCCGACCCGCCGTATTGGCTCCTGTACACCCAGATATTCCAGACGCTGGCAAGGAGCCGGGAATGCGCATCGTGAAATGGATCGGCCTGCTGGGCCTGACACTGATGGCCGTCGGTTGCATGCAGGTCGACTACGGAATCGTGCTGGAGGATGATCTGTCCGGAACGACAGACCTCGACATGACGATAGACCTCGACCGAATCGCCTACTCCGCCGCCATGATCCAGGCCGCGTTCGAAGGCACCGGAGAACCCCCGACCGAGGAGCAGGTAGACGCCGCTCGAGAGAAGATCCTCAGCGAGATGGACTCGGAAGAGGACTTCGACGAAGCTGATATGCGGGCAGAGATCGAGTCGGATCTTCCGGACGGGATGACGCTCCGGTACGCGAAACAGGAGCGGAACGACCTCAAGCAGAAGGTTCGACTCGGGTTCGCCTTCGATCACGTCGACCGCCTGCGCGACTTCGAGATGCGGGATGACGACGAAGACGATCACGTGCCGGGAGTCGAACATTCGCGGCCGTTCGAGGGCCTCGAGGTCATCGAGCGGGGGGACGAAATCACCGTCCGGAACGAGCCGATCGATCCGATCGACGACATGTCGGACAGCCCGATGATGTCGGAGCGGATGATCGACAATATGATGAAGGACTTGAGCGTCACGTTCCGTCTCGAGACGCCGTTTGATGTCGTGGAGCACAACGCGACGCGTAAGGATGGGCGAACCCTGATCTGGGTATTCGACTACGAGCGTCTGAAGCAGGATGAGCCGGCCGGGATCTACGCGCGGCTCAGGCGGCGCTGACGCCTGGACGACCTGGAGGGAATGACTCTATGAAGGCAACGGGGGACATCCAGTGCATCCCGATCGGCTCCGGGGTGTCGGTTCGGGCCGAGGTGAAGCGTGCCCACGCGATCCTGGAGCAGGCCGGGCTGAATGCCATGCTGCATCCTAATGGGACCGCGGTCGAAGGGGAGCTGGAAGATGTTCTCGAGGCCGTGCGGACGATCCACGAGACGCTTCACGCCGAGGGAGTCGTGCGCCTCGTATCGTATGTGAAGATCGCCACGCGCACGGACAAGGATCCATCCCTGGAGGGAAAGCTGTTCGACACTGGATCCTGAACGAGCCTTCGCCGCTGTGACGGCGGCTTGCCGGGCGAGCCGGTGTCTGGCGAGATTCGCTCATGTCCGAACTTGATGGAAACCGCTCCCCACAGGCCTGGAAGCGCTTCTTCGCCGAGTTGAAGCGCCGCCGCGTGTTTCGAGTCATGGCGGTGTACGGGGGATCCGCGTTCGCCGTGCTCGAGGCGGTAGACCTGATCTCCAGCGGGATTCCGATCCCGTCGGCATCCAGAAGTGTCCTCACCGTCCTCGTTCTGGCAGGCTTTCCGATCGCGGTGGTTCTGTCTTGGGTTTTCGACATCACCCCGGGAGGCGTCCGCCGCACCGATCCCGCCCGCACGCAGGACCTTGACGACATCGTGGCACAGCCCGCACGGACGAGATGGCCGGCGGGGGTCCTGGCCCTGGTGGGAAGCGGGCTGTTCCTCGCGGCTGCCTGGACGGCGGCCGACCGACTGGGGTGGCTCGAACACACAGGTCCACGGGAAGCATACGCGGTCGAGGACCCGCTCGGTTCGTACGTTGTCCTGCCGTTCGAGCACCGTGCGGAAACTCCTCAGGAGCGGGCACTTGCTGAGCAGGCGTCATCCCGACTGGCGCGGCAGCTTAGAGGCTGGGAGTCGGTGCGCGTGGTTCCCGACTTCGCGCTCGCGGGCGTGATGCACGACCTCGAAATCGACTCGCCGGTACTTCCGTCACTCGAGCTCGGCCTGCAGGTCGCGCGTGCCCAGCGGGTGGGCACGCTGCTCGCGCTGACGACGGAGATCCGTGGAGACACGGCCGTGCTCGAGGCGCTGTTGTACGACGTCAGCGGAGGACACGAGATCAGGCGTCCGATCCAGGTCACGGCACCGATCGCCGACATCGACGGTCTGGTCGCTCCCGTCACCCAGGAGATTCTGCAACTCCGGGATCTCCAGGTCCCGCTGGAGACCCTGCTCGCAGAGTCATCCAGTCCGCACGCGCACAGAGAATTCCAGGCAGGGTTGGATGCGCTCTACGCGTGGCGCCTGGCCGAGGCCGAGGAGCACTTCCGGGAGGCGATAGCCGCGGACTCCACATTCGCGCTTCCGGTTCACTATCTCGGGCTCACGCTCTACTGGACCACGTCGAGGAATCCGGAGCGAATCGTCGACCTGGGACCGGAGATCGATCGCCTCACGCGAACGGCGGACGCTCTCGCCGCGGAGCGGGGACTGCGACCTGGACTGCGCGACCACGTGTCTGCGTTCCGCGCGTTCTGGGAAGGTGACTATGACGGCGCGCGTGACGAGTACAGGGCGATCATCGAATCCGATTCTACGGATGTCGAGGCCTGGCTACTGCTCGGCGCGGTGGAATTCGAGGATCCGTGGCTCGTCGAACTCGAGGACGGTTCGCTGAGGCCGCGCAAAAGCCTCAACCTCGCAAGGACTTCCTTCGAAACGGCCGCCCGCCTGGCGCCGGAATTGCCGCTGAGCTACGGGCACCTGTTCGAGATCGACAGGGTCGTTGCCGAAGCCGTCATCCAGGGAGAGTGCTACGCGTACGAGCGGCCCGGCGGGGATCCGTTCCCTCCGTTTGCGAACCGGGTGGCCGAGGATCAAGTCGCATTCTGTCCGGTACCGGAGGACTCGATTCGCTGGATCCCGCTGGACGACTATTCCAGATCCGATCGAGCCGGACATGTCCAGAGCACTCGAGCGATGCTCGCCCAAACGTCGACCTTGCTCGAGCGCTGGATCGCGGTTCGACCGGACCAGGCGCGGCCACACGAGGAATGGGCCGACTTCACACTGTGGGAACGGGACCTGGCCGACTGCGCGGCCGATCCGCGCCGCATCGACAGTCTGACCGCCCTGGCGCTTGGACACACGGAGCGCGCACTGGAACTGCGTGGGGACACTACTCCCGAGGACCGTGTGCGCCTGGCGATATTGCGTCTCGCCGCAGACGACATAGCGGGCGCCGATCAGCTGATGGAGTCCGCCCTCGGTGTCTATGCCCCGATGTCGCCGAACGGGCCGCCGCCGCCGACCGCCGCGGCTGACCTGTACCTGGCCACGGGCCGCCCCGGTCGGGCGCATGCGATCCTCCGTCCGATCTGGGACGAGCGAACGTTCGGGACCATGGATCCGGACGAAGCCGACGCGGTGCTGATGGCGGGGCCTGTGGAGCCGCAATTCGGGCGACTGCTGGTGTACGCGGCGGCTGGCGTGACCGGAGCATCTGTCGACAGTCTGTTCGGCTTCATCGAGGGAGTGTGGTCCGAGCCAGACTATTCGCCGAGGCAGCGAGCGGAGCTCAGCCACGCGACGCTTCACCTGGGAATCGGTCCGGCTCTGGCCGCGAGTCCGGCGGTGCTGCAGCGATGGGTCGGGGAGTGGCTGGCTGCGGATCTTGAGGTGCCGGCTGAATTCATCGGTCTCGCCGCCGCCCAGGCCGGGACCTCGTCAGCGTCCGACTGGCTCGACAGCACGATCGTGGAGCTGGAGGCCTCGGACCGGGTCAGTGCGACACGCCTGTTTCTTGCCGCGACGCTCGCCGCGCGGACGGGGCACGACTCGCTGGCAGCGGATCTGTTCGGCCGGGTGCCAGCTTGCCCGCCGGGGCTCGACAGCGTAGACCTTGCGTGGGGACTGCGGACACAAAGTCATCTGTTTCAGGGTCTCGCTCTTCAGTCAATCGGTGACAGCGAGGCCGCTGCCAGGGCGTCGCGGGAAGCCGCGCGGCTGTGGCAGTCCGCCGAGGCGACACTCGCCCCGGCCGCCCGACTCGCTGCCGAATCGGCGGGTGAAATACCCTGAACCAAACTCCCGAAGGAGGTCATCCGCATGCGAAATCGATTGTTTCTGGCGATCGCGGTACTTGGCGCAGCTTCGTTGTTGACGCCGGAGCAGGCGAGCGCACAGCAGGACGTTCCGACGACCGTAACCGTGGGTCAGGGCCGTAGCATGACAGTCGGCGGCAATGCCCATGCAGCAGGGAAGAAAGGAAGTGTTCCCGCGGGCTGGAGTGTGCGCGCTGATCGCGCGAACACACAGTTCCTGGCCGTGGACGGCCAGACGATCGGGATGGCTGTGTCGGCGGGACCCGAGGGCCAGTTGAACCGGGTGCATGTGGATGCGGCAGCGGGTACTGACATGACCGTCGTGATCGCCTTCTACGACAAGATCGCTTCGCAGGCCGCGATCGACACGCAGGAAACCTACGCGTGCAAGAGATGCGGATCGGTTCTCGTGTGCTCGGTCAAGCCGAGCTGCGAAGAGTAGTTGCCTGGGGCAACTACTTCCGTCTCTGGTCCCCCCGCCGTGCTTCGCCCGAAGGCGCCGGCGGGATCAGTTTTCGGGTTCTTCGAGGTGTTCTGGAACACTTGCAGAGGCGGGATTCGTTGCGGCAGCGAGACGTGAACCTGTAGCACGGGGGCGACGGTTTTTCCTTTCTGAAAAGTGTTGCAGCCGAGCAGCACTCTCTGTGGTTTTGTAACACATTGCAATACAATGACTTACGGTGTCAGTGTCCATCGGCCCGAGTTCGGTATCCGGGCACGCTTCCTGCTTGATCACTCCGCGTCCCGCCGTCTCTCCCCCGGGTGCGGTCGGCTGGTGCGGATTTGACGCTGCAGATTGAAGGCGCGCCGTCGGAACGGGGACAACTCCTTCTAAAGCGCCACCTAAGGGCCTGGCCGTTAACGCGGTCAGGCCCTTTTGTATTCGAGCCAATTGATCCGCAGCGTCGACCGGCTCGGTCAGGGGTTGACGCGGTTCACAACTACGAGGGATCCGCTGTCTACGCAGCTGCCCGTGGCGCCAACCCAGGTCCAGGTCTCGGTCCCTTCCATCCGGTTGTTGCCCGGCTGGACTACCAACTGGAAGTGTGCAGTAGTGGTCCCTGGACCCTCGGGATAGGAGCCGTCCAGCGATAGCTGGGTTCCGGCGAGGGTACCGGTGAACGCATGCGGGCCAGTGTCGGGATTCGAATTCCAGTCACTCATTACCGTGACCGCATTGCCCACCACCGTGATCTCGGTCTCCGCGTTCCAGGGCGGCTCGTTGTTTCCGGCGCATGCGCCGGTCTCGGTAATGATCGTCACACCGAAATTCCAGGTACCGGCGATCTCCGTTGATGCCGAACCCTCGTATGGCGTGTCTTCCGCGCAGCTGAGGGAGGTGATTACAGCCAGTGCCAGGATCGGCAGGGTAGCCCAACGTAAGTAACTTGACGACATGAGATTTCTCCTGGCCGAGGGGGACACTCTGGCAAGAGGGGGGTGCCAACCAATATCCGTTTTGTCGCAATCGGTTTCAAACCGTGGAGGACGGCCTGTTCCGCACAACAACCAGACCGTCTCGCCTGTTAAGGAAGGGTAGCGGAACGTCAGAGTCGGGCCGGATTCACGCTGAAACGCGACAGAAGGAATGATCTCCGAGTTTCTCGTCTATCTCCGGCTCGGCTTCGAGCACATCACGGACGTGGGTGGTTATGATCACCTGTTGTTCGTCGCAGCCCTGACCGCGACGGACCTCGGGCGATTTCGCCGCCTGTTCTGGCTGGTGACCGCGTTCACGGTCGGGCATTCGATTACGCTCGCACTGGCGACTCTGGACCTCGTCAGGGTGGATACTTCACTCGTCGAAATCCTGATCCCGGTGACCATTCTGGTCACTTCCGCGGTCAACGCCTTCTGGTGGGGATTCGGGAAGCGGCCTGAATCACCGGAGGACAGCAGCCCGGAAGAACCCGTAGAATCCGAGACGCGAGTTCGATACCTGCTCGCGGTGGCGTTCGGGTTGATTCACGGTCTTGGTTTCTCGACCTTTCTGCGGGCGGCCCTCGGGTGGGAAGAGAACGTCTTTCTGCCGCTGTTGTCGTTCAACATCGGACTCGAGATCGGTCAGCTGGCGATCGTGGCAGTTCTGTCACTGGTCGCATTTCTGCTGATCAGGGGCCTGGGGCTGACGCGCCGGGCCTGGGTACTGGGAGTTTCGGCGATCACGGGGGGTATGGCCCTCGTGCTCTTGTTGCAGAGGATTCAATTTCCGACCTGAATCTGGTCGGCGCGGATTCACCGCGAGGAAGAGGGAAGCGATGAACAGGAAGTGGATGCAGCGGCTCGGAGCCGTCGCGGTGGTTACCGCGGGGCTTCTCCTGGCTTCGGCTCCGGTGGCCCAGGCTCAGAACTGGCTTCACCCGGACTCGGCAGGACGCACCAACCAGTCGATATTCCGACCGCTCGAGGACTGGCCGGCCCCCAACGACTACCGGGCCGGCTCCGGGGCGCCCGGCGGGAGGTACTGGCAGCAGAAAGTGGACTACCGGATCGAGACCTCGATCGACACGGTGGCCCACGCCGTCTCCGGCTCGGAGCACATCACCTATCACAACAACTCTCCGGACGTGCTGGACTACCTGTGGGTGCAGCTGGACCAGAATGTTCGTTCGATCGAGCACAGCCGGACCTACAAGCTCCGGGGAGCCCTGCCGGAAGAGATCGATCCGCGTGCCAGACGATGGCTTGGAGTGGACCCGTTCGACGGCGGCTACGACATCACGCGAGTCCAGGTGGTCGGAGAGGATGGTCGGCTGGCCGATGCGGCCTACCGGATCAACAGCACTCTGATGAAGGTGTCGCTGCCGTATCCCGTCATGCCCGGTGAGTCCACCGAGCTGGAGATCGATTGGAGCTTCCTGATTCCAGACAACGGTCGGGGTGCAAAGGAAGAGGTGAGCGACGGCTGGATCTACGAGAACGCCCAGTGGTTCCCGCGACTGTCAGTGTACGACGACGTGAACGGCTGGCAGACCGACCAGTTCCTCGGCCGGGGTGAATTCTATCTCGAATTCGGGGACTACGACGTCCAGATCACGGTACCGGCGAATCACATCGTCGAGGCGACCGGCGTCCTGCAGAACCCGGAGGACGTACTGACGTCGACGCAGCGCGAGAGGCTGAGAGCGGCCTATACGAGTCGAACACCGGTATACATCGTCGAACCCGACGAGGTGATGACAGCGGCCAGCCGTCCGACCCAGGACGGGACCCTGACCTGGCACTACGTGGCCAAGAACGTGAGGGACTTCGCGTGGGCGTCCTCCAAGACGTTCGTGTGGGACGCGGCGGGATTCCAGTATCGGCCCGATCAGCAGCCGATCGCCGTGCACTCGCTGTACCCGCGGGACGCGATGCCGCTGTGGAACGAGATCTCGACTCTCGCTGTGTTGCAGACGCTCGAGACATACGGCCGGATGGCGTTCGAGTACCCCTACCCCAAGGCGACCAATATCAATGGTCCGGTCGGCGGGATGGAGTATCCGATGGTGGCGTTCTGCGGCGCGCGGCCGCGCGGCGACGTGGAGGGTGGCTATTCAGACGGCATGAAGTACGCCCTGATCGGCGTGACGATTCACGAGGTCGGGCATAACTGGTTCCCGATGATCGTGAACTCGGACGAGCGGAAATGGACCTGGATGGACGAGGGTCTGAACACGTTCCTGCAGCATTACGCCGAAGTCGATCTGGATCCTGAGTTCCCGCGCTGGAGGGGCTCGCCGCAGCAGATCGTGGAGTACATGCGCGATCCGGACCAGGTCCCGATCATGACCCACTCGGACCTGATCCATAAGGACTTCGGAAACAACGGTTACACGAAGCCGGCGGCCGGCCTGACGATGCTGCGGGAAGCGGTGCTCGGTCCGGAGGTGTTCGACGAGGCGTTCAGCGGATACGCACAACGCTGGGCGTTCAAGAAGCCGCAGCCGTCCGACTTCTTCCGTTCGATGGATGAAGGCGCGGGTGAGGACATGGCCTGGATGTGGCGCGGCTGGTTCTACACCACGCATGCCAACGACCAGAAGGTCGCGGATGTCACGCGGCAGAGCACTGAAGAGCTGCTCGGCTCGGCGGAGCGCGGGCGCTACTACTACCGGATCAAGCTCCAGAACGAGGGCGGTCTCGTGACGCCGGTCCAGATGGACGTGACGTTCGAGGATGGAACCGTGGAGCGGATCGATCTGCCGGTAGATGTCTGGCGGGCGAACGAGAAAGAGTTCGTGTTCGGTCTGTTCACGGACGATGAACTGACGAAGGTCGTGGTCGATCCGGACGGCTGGTTTGCGGACATCGACCGGGATGACAACGAATGGGTGGCGCAGACGACGTGATCCGGCTCCCCAGGTTCGTCGTGGCGCTGATATTTCCCTCGTGTTCAGGGGAGGACTGATGGCGTTCGAGGTCCACCCCTTCCCGGAATTTTCGTGGTCGCAGAGCAGGCGATCGATGTTTCGGGAGTGTCCACGCAAGTACTTCTGGAACTACTACGGTGCGCACAACGGCTGGCTGCGCGACGCTCCCGCGGAGGCCCGGGCCGCCTGGCGACTGAAGAAGATCTCGAACCTCCACATGACGCTCGGAAACGTGGTGCACGATGTCGCGGCCGAAGCGATTCAGCGCGTGCGGGGCGGGGGGGGCGTGCCGTCCGGTCCGGAGCTGATCGAAGCGGGGCGCTCCCGGATGAACCGGGCGTGGCAGCAGGCCCGACAGCTGGAGGAATGGGAGCGAAGTCCGGGTCGTCATCCCATGATGATGGAGTTCTATCGTGGCACGGGACCGTCGCAGGACCTGGTGGTCCTGATCCGGGAGCGACTGTACTCCTGCCTGCGGAATCTCCCGGCTTCGGAGAGCTTCAGGGAAGCGGTGGAATCGCCGCAGGTAGAGGTGAAGGAAGTCGACCGACTGGACTTTCTGGATCTGGAGGGAGTCAAGCTGTACGCCCGGCCGGACCTCCTCTACAGGCTCGGCGATGCGTGGCGGATCGTGGACTGGAAGACGGGGGCCCGTGCCGCCGGTCACTCCGCTCAGCTCCGCATCTACGCAGTGTACCTGCGCGAGCGCGCGGATCTCACGGCCGGGCCGATCATCGGCCGGCTGGAGTACCTGTCGGACGGCGAATCGATCAGCGTGCCGATCACCGACCGTGACATCGCGGAGGAGCGCCGGGCGATCCAGGACAGCGTAGAGGCCATGCGGACCTATCTCGCCGAGCCCCTGCGGAACGCCGCGAAGCCCATGGATCA
>JAENXO010000211.1 GCA_016649455.1 Gemmatimonadota bacterium
ACAGGTGGTTGAGCTCCGGTAGGACAGTCACCGTGACATCCGGATTCCCGCTGTCGGCCAACGCCTGCTCCACCGGTGCGCGGTTGCCCTCGGGCGGCACCTGCATGTCCTTCGCCCCCCACAGCAACAGCACCGGCACCTTGAGCTCACGCAGCTCCGGAAGCGGATCGTACACCAGGAAGTAACGCATCCACGGGTTGAGCAGCCCGGCCACCTGGGCCTCCGCCGCCTGCCCCGTCACGCCGGCTCCTGTCAGGATCTCTCGCGCCTGCGCCGCTACCGAGCTGTCATCCGGAGTGCTGCTCAACAGTCCGAGCAGTTCCCGTTGAAGTTCCGATCGCTGCGCCGTCTCCTGCTCGCTCACACTCATGGCCCGGTTGATCGCGATCAGCTGCATGATCAGCAGCTCTTCGCCGGGAACTCCCGTGCCGGCCAGCAGGACCACGAACGCGACATCGTCCGACCGATTGGCGACGATCGGAGCGACGATCGCTCCTTCGCTGTGACCGATGATCCCAATCGCATCCCGATCTACGGCAGGCAGCGTCGCCAGATAGCGAACGGCGCCTTCCGCATCGTCGGCGAAATCCGGCGTGGTCGCCGTGGCGATGTTCCCCGTGGACTGGCCGACTCCCCGGTCGTCGTAACGGAGAACGGCGATGCCGCTGCGCGTCAGGTGGTCGGCGAGGACGAGGAACGGTCGATGTCCGAACACGGTCTCGTCGCGGTCCTGCGGTCCCGATCCGCTCACCAGCACTACGGCCGGGTGCGGGCCGTTCCCGGGCGGAACCGTGAGCGTGCCGGCCAGCGTCACTCCCGTGGCCGCGCTCTCGAAGCTGACGTCGGTCGCCTCGTAGGGATACGGCTGCTCGGGCTCCTGGGGACGATTGGGACCGGCGTCCTCGGACGGTTCGAGGACCAGGGGAAGGCTGGCTACGCCCTGGTGCCACGTGCCCTCGATGCGTCCGGCCTCATCGAGGTAGGTGCCCTCGAAGTGTCCGGCCGCCACGGGGACTTCGATCCGGATCGACTGGCCATCGATCGTCACCGGTCCCGCCGCGATGGCGTAGGCCCCCTGGTCGGGGCTGTCCATGGTGGCACCCAGGCTACCTGCATCACCCTCGGTGAGATGGAACACGATGCGGAGCGAACCCCCGCCGCCGGTGTCGAGCGCCCCGGCCCAGGCGCCGACCAGGGACGAGGTCACCTGCGCCCCCGCCGGGCCCGGTCCGGCGAACATTGCGGCAATCGTCACGGCCAGGAGTCCCCGGATCCGGGGATTCACCGGCCGCCTTCACCCTCGGCGGCCTTCTCTTCGACCTTCCGGGCGCCGGTGAAGGTGCCCTCGGCCGTGGCCTGGGTGAACTTCCCGCTCAGCTTGTCACCGTCGTGTGTTCCCTCGAGTACCGCCGGCGGTCCACCGGTAAACAACTCGATCTTGAATTCGGGATGCTCAGCGGTGATGGCGACGATCTCGAGGTCGAAACCGCCCTGGGACGGCGCATCATACTTCCCGTCGAAACCTTCATCCGTCTCCACGAGTTGAAGAACGAGGGGAATCTGCTGTCCCACGTCGATGACCAGGTCCCATTCACCGGCAAGCGTGTCCTGGGCCAGCGCGCTCGCCGGAAGGGTAACGAGTGCGAAAACGAGAGCGACGAGCGCTGCAGGGATGCGATTCATGATCGACTCCGTTTCGGTTATGCAGACCGGTACGCGCAAGACGGCCCGGCGCGGTTACTTGAGAATCCTCTGAATTACGATTCCTTCTCGACCACGACGGCGTCCCCGAACACCAGGATCTCGGCCGCCGAGCCCATGACGTACGAGGTCGTGAACCGGATGCAGACGATGGCGTTCGCCCCCATCGTCTCGGCCTCGGCGATCATCCGGTCGATTGCCTGCTCCCGGGACTCGGCCATCATCTTGGTGTATTCCGTGATCTCGCCGCCGATCAGGTTCCGCAGACCGGCCGTGATGTCCTTTCCGACATGGCGGGCGCGGATCGTGTTTCCACGTACGAGTCCGTGCGAGCTGACGATCCTGTAGCCGGGGATCCCGGCGGAGGGTGTGATCATCATCGTACGATGTCCTTGTAGGGGTCGGTCTTCTTCACGAACAGGCGCTGGCGCAGCACAGCCACCAGCAGGATCACGAGTCCGAGACTTCCTGCCAGGATGCCGGCCTTGATGAGCGGCGGCATCTCGGTGTCGGCGATCAGCTCGGTGACGAACTGCCACGTTAGCCAACCGCCAACCACGATGACACTGAACGACACGAGAATCCAGCCGATTCCCCGCTCAATGCGGCTGTACGCGCTGTTCCAGTAGCCGTCCCACAGCTCTTCGGGGGGATTTCTGAGTTTCATTTCCGCCGTCACCTCCTTCAGGCGCCCGAGCCGTTCCCGCTCGGCACGCAGTCCAGGATCATCCGCCAGCAGGAGCTCCAGTTCCTCGCGCTCTCCTGGCGTCAGCTCCTCATCGAGCGCCCGCATCAACAGTTCGCGGGTCCGGTCGAGCCGATCAATCTTCTGGTCGTCGATCACAGGTCGTCTCCTAGCGCCGCCGCGAGTCCGTTCCGCGCGGCGTAGAGTCTGGACATCACGGTCCCCTCGGGTATCTCCAACAGTTCCGCTATCTCCCCGTAGCGCAGCCCTTCGAATTCCCTGAGCACCAGAACCTCGCGCTGGATCGGCGGCAACGACTCGATCGCGGTCGCCACCCGGCGGCGCAGTTCGTCCCGCTCGACCGCACGCGACGGATTCGAGCTTGCGGCCCGCTCCTGCGCCTCATCCTCGAGCCAGGCGCCGGCTTCGGCGAGCTTTGCCCGCCGGCTACGACCGTCACGCAGGTGGTTCAGGCACAGCCGCCTGAGGATCCCGTACAGCCAGGGATAGAACGGCCGCTCCGGATCCAGCCTCGAGCTCGCCCGCAGCGCCCTGGTGAACGCCTCCTGCGACAGGTCGAGCGCGTCGTCGTGCGACCCCACCAGCCCCAGCGAGGCGAAGTAGGCGCGGCGCATGTGCCGGCGCACGAGCTCTCCGAAAGCGCCCGCATCGCCGTCGCGGGCGCGGGCCATCAGGATCGCTTCAGTCAACTCGGCTGTCTCGGCGTCCAGGGAGACCTCCAGTTCGGTTTGCCGCCGCAGCGCTTGGCTGTCGCGGCTACGTACAGAGGTACACGTGAGTGCGGGGAATATTCGATCAGCTTCGGGCGGGCGACAGGCTGCGGGATTGGACATGAGTATGATACAAGGCGAAATTGATGCCTTAGGTCTGGACGACGACCCTCAGGTGCTGAACGAGGCAATGGAAAACAGAAACATGATCGATCACGATTCGGCAATCCGCCCCGCGGGCGGGAAGCGAGTCCTCCTGGCGGTTCTCACGGCCCTGCTCGCCCCGGGCGTCTCCACGCCGCTCGCGGCGCAGGATGCGGCCGGACCGAAGCCGTGCACGGCTGAGGAGCACGGGCACTTCGACTTCTGGCTCGGTAGCTGGGAAGTCAGGACCGAGGACGGCCAGGTCGCCGGCAACAACACGGTCACAAAGGACCACGGCGGCTGTGTGCTTCGCGAGGAGTGGGAGGGCATCGGCGATGGCACCGGTGAGAGCTTCAACGTCTATGACCCGGCCAGCGGCACGTGGCACCAGACCTGGGTGGATGACCAGGGCCGGCTCCTGACGCTGGACGGCGGCCTCGATTCACGTGGTCGGATGGTGCTCCGGGGTGAACGCCCCGGAAAGGACGGGATCACTGTCACCGACGAGATCACCTGGGAGCCGCACGAAGACGGCACCGTGCTGCAGATCTGGTCCGTGTCGACCGACGCGGGAACCACCTGGAGGGAGCAGTTCCGCGGCACCTATCACAAGCAGCAGGAGTTCTAGCCGGCCACGGTCCCCATCGCTTCGTGGAGCAGCCGGCCGGCCAGCACGGCCGTCCGGTCTCCTTCATCCCGGGCCGGCAGACACTCAACGACGTCCATTCCGACCAGCGACCAGCCCGATTCCTGGATCAGCTCGATGACCTGGCGCGGGTTGAGTCCGCCGGGAACCGGGTGCGCCACGCCCGGCGCGAACGCCGGATCGAACACGTCCAGGTCCACGGTCAGCCAGACCTTCGCCCCGGGGCGAAGGATGTCCGGCAGGTCGCCGGATTCGAGAATCGAACCTCCGCCGACGTCTCGTGCCTCCACGATCGCCAACCGACCGGGGAATCTCCGCGCGACCTCCGCCTGAGCGTGGTTCAGGGTACGCACGCCGATCTGGGTGACGGTCGAGATGTGCTCCATCTCCAGCAGCCGGGTCGCGACGCAGGCGTGCGACCAGCGGTCACCCCGATACTCGGGATACAGGTCAGGGTGCGCATCCAACTGGACGATGTGGATCTGCTCGCCAAGCACTTCCGTGGCAGCGCCCAGCGGAATCGTGACGCCGTGATCTCCACCGGCGGCGAACAGCGCCTGTCCCTGGCCCAGCACTCCGGCCGCCTCTCCGGCATACGTCCGGCGTGTCGCTTCCCAGGTGGTCTCGGGCTCCCAGCTTCCGAGGTCCGACACGGCTCCCGACAGATCGATGCCCGTCTCGGTGGTCGAGTTGTACACCCGGCCGTCGTAGGCGAGGCGGATGCGGCCGGGGCCTTCGGCACTGCCCCGCCGGATACTCGAGGACTGGTCGCAGGGCAGCGCCGCGAACGCCAGTGGAAGAGTCGGATCGGAATCCGTGGACAGCAGGCCGCCGAGCGGCAGCGGATGGTCGATCATGATGATGATCCTCGGCCAAGAAGGAATCCGTCGCGGAGCGGATCGAGCGGATCGATCCAGAACTCGTGTCGTCCGGTGACGTAAGCGGTACCGCCGACTTCGGGCTCGATCGCCGGGCGACCGGCCAACTCCATCTCATGCGCAACGCGGACGCTGAATGTCGTGCCGAGAATGCTCTCGACCTCGATCTCGTGGCCCACAGACAGTTCTCCGCGTGCGTGCAGGATCGCGGCGAGTCCGCTGACCCCGGTCCCGGTCGGCGACCGGTCCATTTCGCCGTCGGCGAAGATGCACACTTCCCGCATATCGGCGTCTCCGAGCGCCGGGCCCGTGAAGATCGTGCCGTACAGGAACTCCAGGTCGGGGTCGTCGTCGGGATGGGAAAGTGGAATCGCGGCGGACACCGCGCGCTTGATGCGCATGCCGAGATCGATGATCGCCGACACGTTCTCGGGTTCGAGAGACAGGCCGAGCGGCGCGGCCTCGACATAGGCGTAGAACGCCCCGCCGAACGCGACGTCGAGCTTCACACTGCCGACTCCTGGAGTATCGACCTCCACGGCTGACGCCAGCACGAACGACGGCACGTTCAGAAAGCTCACTCGCTCGACGCGCCGACCCCCGCCG
>JAENXO010000585.1 GCA_016649455.1 Gemmatimonadota bacterium
CCCACGACCTGGGGGATGCGTCCGAGGATCTGGCGGCCATGGCCGAGGCGCTCGCCGATGCACGCGCGGAAACCGCTCGCCCGTCGCTGATCCTGGTCCGCTCGCACATCGGGTACGGATCGCCGAACAAGCAGGACACCTCAGCTGCCCACGGCGCCCCGCTCGGTGAGGACGAGGTCAGGCTGACGAAGGAAGCGTACGGCTGGCCGGCGGACGAGAAGTTCTTCGTCCCGGAGCGCGTTCGCGTCCATATGCGGGAGATCGTCGACCGCGGAATCCGACTGGAGGCGGAGTGGGAGGAGCGGCTCGAATCCTACCGCGAGCGGTATCCGCTGGAGGCCGCAGAGCTGGAGCAGGTGCTCGACGGTCGCCTGGCCCCGGGGTGGGACGCCGAGCTTCCGGGATTCGTTACCGGCGATGGTCCGATCGCGACCCGTTCCGTGTCAGGGATGGCGCTCAACGCGCTCGCCGGCTCCGTCACCACGCTGATGGGTGGGAGCGCTGACCTGGCCGGCTCCAACAGTACTCGAATCAAGGCAAGCGGCGATGTTCGTGCCGGCGAATGGGCCCACCGGAACGTCAACTGGGGAATCCGCGAGCACGCCATGTGCGCCGCCTGCTCCGGCATGGCGCTGCACGGGGGGATCCGCCCGTTCGCGGCCACCTTCCTGGTGTTCACGGACTACGCCCGGCCCGCGATCCGGCTCGCCGCGCTGATGCGGCAGCCGGTGATCTACTTGATGACGCACGACTCGATCGGGCTCGGGGAGGACGGCCCGACTCACCAGCCGGTGGATCAACTCGCAGCTCTCAGGGCCATTCCCGGGCTGCGGGTCATTCGACCGGCCGATGCGAACGAGACCGTCGAGGCATGGCGGGAAGCAGTGCGGACAACCGACCGGCCGACCCTGCTGGCCCTGTCCCGTCAGAAGCTCCCGGTGATAGCGCTCGACGACGAGCCGGGCAGCGCGACCGGGCTGGCCCGCGGTGCCTATATCCTCGCCGACGCTGAAGACGGCCGGCCGGATGTCATCCTGATCGCGACCGGTTCCGAAGTCAGCCTGGGACTCGAAGCGCGATCCACGCTCGCCGAACGCGGGGTGAAGGCACGGGTCGTCAGCATGCCCAGCTGGGAGCTGTTCCGGGAGCAGGACGAGACGTACAGACACGAAGTGCTTCCGCCGGAGAATCCACGCCGGATTTCGGTCGAGGCCGGCTGCACGCAGGGCTGGTGCGAGTGGATCGGCGACCGGGGCGTCGCGATCGGTATCGACACGTTCGGCGCCAGCGCTCCTGCGGAGGAGCTGTTCGCAAGATTCGGGTTCACGGTCGACGCGATCGTCGAACAGGCCGAGATCATGATGAAGGAGCGCTGAGATGCGCATCGCGATCGGCACGGACCACGCCGGGTGGCCGTATAAGGACGCCCTGATCGAAGATCTCGAGGCCTCCGGGCACGAGGTCACGGACCTCGGTACGCACGGGCCTGACTCTGTTGACTATCCTGACTTCGCGCGGCCCGTAGCCGAATCCGTCGCCCGCGGGGAAGCGGACCGCGGCATTCTGCTGTGCGGCAGCGCGGTCGGCGTGAGTCTGGTGGCGAACAAGGTCCCCGGCATCCGGGCCGGCGTGTGCCATGATACCTACTCCGCTCACCAGTGTGTCGAGCACGACGACGTAAACGTGCTGTGCCTGGGCGCCCGGGTGATAGGCATCGAAGTCGCAAGGGAAATCACGGCCACGTTCGTGGCGGCCCGGTTCTCAGATGAAGCCAGACACCGGAAGCGACTCGACAAACTCCTGGCTGTCGAGCGGCAGTACATGCGCACCTCCGATCGAGCGTAGACCGGACAACCTCACACCCGGCGGACAC
>JAENXO010000189.1 GCA_016649455.1 Gemmatimonadota bacterium
CGGCATAAACGATCACCTGGACAGCAGCCAGGAAGTGCGCATCCAGCATCACGAAGATCCCGGACAGCGCGAAAAACGCCAGCACCAGGTACAGCAGGCTGGCCACCGGATTTCTGCTGGCGATCATCATGATGGCCCCGCTGGCCGCCAGAACGGCGAAGAGCAGGAAAAAGGCTGTTTCGATCATTCTGATGCCGGGTCGAAGGGGTCCCACAGCGCCGTAAACGGATGCTCGAACTCCGTCAGCCGTTCCAGGTCGTAGACCCAGCGTTCCCGGCTGTACTCGGCGTTTTCGTAATGGACTCCGAGATGGATGGCCTCCACCGGACAGACTTCCTGGCAGAAACCGCAGAAAATGCAGCGGAACTCGTCGATCTCGTACACCGCCGCGTATCGTTCTCCGTTCTCGTCCTCGGCCGGGATGAGCTTGATGCAGTTGACCGGGCAGACGGTCGGGCATAGCCCGCAGCCGACGCACTTGGCACGTCCGTCTTCGTGCGTCGCCATCCGGTGCGTTCCTCGCAGCCGACGGGACAGGTCCCACTTCTCGTCGGGGTACTGCTGTGTCTGCTTCTTCGGCTTCACCATGTGCTTGAGCGTGATCCCCAGACCGGTGGAGATCGCGCGCACGTATGACGCACTGGCTTCCGGCCTCACCACGACCTTTACGCTTCCAGGCATCTCAGTCCGCCTCGTTCGGGGCCACCGGTCGCTTACGCGCCGGCGCCGTACCGGGTGCCCGGCGAGTGCGTGCGGTCGCTCCCTTGACGACCGACCCGCGATCAACCACCCACACGAGAATCACCATCAGCACCACGTTCAGCCCGATCAGCGCCGCCGAATACTTGAGTCCCGACGGAATCCCCCAGCTATCGAGCAGATACATCGCCAATCCCATCAGCATGATGTATCCCATGAGCAACGGGATGAAGACCTTCCACCCGAGATCCATCAGCTGATCGTAGCGGAACCTGGGTATCGTCCACCTGAGCCACATGAAGAACAGCACCAGCGCCAGCGACTTGACGGTAAACGAGCCCAGAGTCAGCAGAGTCTTCCACCATGCCGGCTCGCCGATCACCGTGCCGTCTGCCAGCACCCGGATGTTGTCACCTTCCCAGAACGGAATGTCCCAGCCACCGAGGAAGAATATCGTGATCAGCGCTGCCGTCGTGATCAGGTGGGCATACTCCCCGAGGAAGAACATTCCGAACTTCATGGCAGAGTATTCCGTGTGGAATCCTCCCACGAGCTCGGATTCCGCTTCCGGCAGATCGAACGGGACCCGGCCCGTCTCGGCCACTCCCGATACCACGAAGATCAGCCCGGCGACCATCAGCGGCAGCACGAACCAGGCTCCGTAAGCCCCAGTCCCCTCGGCAAATCGCTGCTGAGCGGAGACGATTTCCGGCATCGCCACGTTTCCGACCAGCATCAGAACCGGCACGAGGCTCATCGCCAGAGCGACCTCGTAGCTGATCATCTGCGCCGATCCCCGCAGCCCACCAAGGAACGAATACTTCGAGTTCGAAGCCCAGCCGGCCATGACCATCCCGTACACGCCCAGCGAGGCGATCGCTAGCACGTACAGAAAACCGACGGGCACATCTGCCACGATCATCTCCACCAGACCCCACCGGGTCGGCAACGGCGCCGCGAATGGGAGTACCGCGAACAGGACCGTGGCCGGAACGAGAGCCAGGACAGGGGCAAGGAAGAAGAACACCTTGTTCGCTCCGCCGGGCTCGGTCTCTTCCTTGAGGATGAACTTGAGACCATCCGCAGCCACCTGGAGAAGACCGAGCGGGCCCACCCGATTGGGACCGCTCCGGTTCTGGATGAATCCGGCGATCTTGCGTTCGAAGTAGGTGGACATGGCCACGAACACGAGCAGCAGCACGAAGAACAGCACGACCTTCAGCGCCGTGAAGACGACGAACGAGGTTCCAGTCATCGGTTCCATCGTCCCCCCTACTTCGCCACCGGAGCGGCCGTGCCGCCCGGATTCACGCCCTTGAGCCCGACTTCATCCCAGTTCAACCCCGCCAACCTGCCCGACTCGCTCGCTGCCACCGCGAATGCGTCCCGGGCCTCGAGCATGGTGACCTCCCCATGTCCAAGCCCCAGGAGCCGGCGCAGGATCATCCAGGTCGGCCGAGCGACGCCGGGCGGCACGAGAGCCTGGTGGAAACGCTGCACCCGTCCCTCGTGGTTGACGAAAGTCCCCTCCATCTCCGCGAACGTCGTCGCCGGGAGGATCGCCGTGGCATTGCGCGCCGCGTCAGACAGGTGGCTTCCGATGTAGAGGAAGAACCCCGCCCCTTCGCCGTAGTCAGCCGGTGCATCCGCCAGCCGGTCTCCGACTACGACCAGCGTGTCGCCGTCCGACACCTCCGGCAGCCCATCCGTTTCACCGAAGCCGAACAACTCCGCTCCCGCCGCATTGGGCGCACGTTCCGCGCGCAGCTTGAGCTGTGGAAATCCACCAAGTTCGGCCTCGTGGCCGCGAGACAGGCGGTATCCTCCGCCTTCGATGCCGATTCTCCCGAGCAGGGCCCGGACCGCGG
The DNA here is from genome assembly GCA_016649455.1 of Gemmatimonadota bacterium. Classification (GTDB taxonomy): domain Bacteria; phylum Gemmatimonadota; class Gemmatimonadetes; order Palauibacterales; family Palauibacteraceae; genus Carthagonibacter. The sequence continues at coordinate 2,568 of JAENXO010000189.1, forward strand.
CCAGCGATTCCGTCGCGTCGAATGCAGAAACGACGGCGTGTCCCGAGCCCCCTTCCGGCAGGTTAGTCGACAGCCACTCGAGCGCCTCTCCCCAGTGCACCGCCTCCAGTTCGCCATGGCGGCGGATCAGGGGGAGATCGATGCGGGAGCCCCGGTTGGCCATTACCAGGTGTTTCCGTCCGTGGTCGCACATCCAGAAGCCGTTCACATCGGCGTTGTAGCGCGGCTTGACCCTGACGATCTGGTTCTCCTTCACCGCGATGTCGATGTTGCAGCCGTTCGAGCACCCTGGACATACACTCGGCGCGGAGTCCATATCCCAGGACCGGGGCTTGAACAGAAAGTCCTCGTGTACCAGTGCGCCTACGGGGCATACATCGACGATGTTGCCGCGAAACTCGTTCTCGAGATCCTTGCCCGGGAAGGTGTCGATGTACGCCTTGTGTCCCCGCTGTGCGACGAGCAGCGCTTCGTCTCCTGCCACGTCTCGCATGAAGCGCACACACCGCGTGCACAGGATGCAGCGGTCGGCGAAGTAGAGAATGTCGTCCGCGATCCGGTCCCTACCGAGCACGAGTTTCGCCTCGTGACTTCGACTCTCGAGCTGGTGCGTCTCAAAAGCGTAGTCCTGAAGCATGCACTGCCCGGCCGCATCGCAGATCGGACAGTCGATCGGGTGATTCAGCAGCAGGAACTCGATAACCGATCGCCTCGCCTCCTTCGCCGTGTCGCTCTGGGTCAGGATGGACATTCCATCCGTCGCCGAAAGGACACACGACGGCTGCAACTTCGGCTGCCCTTCGATCTCGACCAGGCACATCCGACACTGAGCCGGACGGGACGGGATCCCGGGGTGGTAGCAGTAATGAGGCACGACGACACCCGCACGCTCGGCGGCCTGGAGCACGGTCGTCCCTTTCGGAACCGTGACCTCGACGCCGTCGATCGTGAGGTTGATCGCCTCGCTGGTTGTTTCGTTCATCCGTGTCTCGTGCCTCGCAGGGCTCGGTTCAGGGCCGTCCGCCGATCAGCGCCTCGTACTCCCCGCGGAACTTGTCCAGCGAAGAGCGGAGCGGGAACACTACACTGTCGGCGAGGACGCAGATCGTACGTCCCGTCAGCTGCTCGCACAGATCGTAGAGGGTGTCGAGGTCAGACAGTCGGCCGTCCCCGACCTCGATCCGTCTCAGAATTTGCGCCACCCACGAGGTGCCTTCGCGGCACTGAACGCACTGACCGCATGACTCGTGGGCGTAGAAATCGGCGATCCGCCGCATCGCCCGGACGATATTCACATCCTCGTCGAGCACGATGGGCGAAGCCGTGCCGAGTGAGCTGCCGGCTTCCTGCAGCCCCTCGTAGGTCGACGGGACATCCAGTTCGTCGGCCGTCAGCAACGCGGTCGAGGATCCACCCGGGATCACGGCCTTGATCTTCTTGCCGTTGGGGGCGCCCCCGCACACCTCGTAGATCACGTCCTTGAGAGAGACGCCCAGCTCGAGCTCGTAGTTGCCGGGGCGCTCGAGGTTACCCGAGCAGCACCACAATTTCGTTCCCGGACTCTTCTCGGTGCCCCACTGTCGATACCAGTCGGAGCCATTGACCACGATCATCGGAACGGCGGCCAGGGTCTCGACGTTGTTCACAGTGGTCGGGCTGCCGAATACTCCCGACTGGGCCGGGAATGGCGGCTTGATCCTGGGCTCAGCCCTCCCTCCGGACAGGGAGCTCATGAGTCCGGTCTCTTCACCTGCGATGTAGGCCCCGGCGCCGATGTGGACCGTCAGGTCACAATTCCACCCGCTCCCCAGGATATTCTCGCCGATGTAGCCGGCCTCGTAGGCCTGTACGACCGCGTCGTTCAGGATGTTCGTGAACGGGAAGTACTCACCGCGCACGTAGATGTAGACGTGTTCCGCGTGGATCGCCCGTGCCGCGACCAGACAGCCCTCGATGAGCAGGTGAGGAACCCAGCGCAGAATCTCACGATCCTTGAAGGCTCCCGGCTCCGACTCGTCCGCGTTGCAGCACAGGTAGTGCGGTCCCTTCTGCTCCTGGGGCATGAACGTCCACTTCAGCCCGGTCGGAAAACCGGCCCCGCCCCGACCCCGCAAGCCGGAGTCCTTGACCACGGTCGTGATCTCGGCGGGTTCCATTTCGAGAGCCTTCTTGAGGCCTTCGTATCCACCGTACGTGAGCCAGGTGTTCAGATCCCGGGCCTTCGGATCGCCAAAGTGCCGGGAAAGGATCGTTCCGACCTCGAGTTCGTGACTGTGCGGATATCCCATCTATTCCTCGGATCCGCCCTTTTCGAGCTGTGCGAGCACCTCCGGGACCGTCTCCGGGGTGACGTTCTCGAAATACTGATCGTTGACCTGTACGGCCGTGGCGAAGCCACAGGCGCCGAGACACTCGGCCTCGATCACTGTCCACTTTCCGTCATCCGACACCTCGCCCGCCCGGGTGCCCGTGTGCTCGAGGAATGCCTCGAAAACCTCTTCCCCCCGATTGACGTGGCACGAGATGCAGGTGCACACCTGGATCCAGTACTTACCCACCGGCCGCTTGGCGTACATCGTGTAGAACGTGGCCACGGATCGGACGTACGCTGGAGTCAGGTCCAGCGTCAGGGCGATCTCCTCCATGTTATTCGCCGAGATCCAGCCGTTCCGCTCCTGCGCGTACGCGAGCATCGGGAGCAGGGCCCCCTTCTTCTCAGGGTACCGACTCAGCGCCTTGTCGCGTCGGTCCTTCCCCTCCGCATCCTCGAACAGTCGTTCAACGGGGCGGTGGTCCGCTACCTGAAACGCCTGTGCGCTCACGACCGCCGGGTGGACTTTCTTCACGTCTCGCGCTCTCTCCATTCAGGATCAGGACGGGTCAGGCCGGTGCCGTTCAAACGCTGGCTACCGGTCGATCTCGCCCAGTACGATGTCGATGCTCGCGTTCGCCGAGATCACGTCCGACACGAGCCCCCCCTCGACGAGATACGGCAGTACGGCGAGGTTCACGAACGACGGCGCCCGGAACCGGCAGCGAACGGGCTTCGAACCACCATCGGAAATGATCCCGATACCGAGCTCGCCCTTCGACGCCTCGACCGAATACCACACCTCTCCAGCCGGGACCTGGAGGCCCTCCATCACCAGC
>JAENXO010000377.1 GCA_016649455.1 Gemmatimonadota bacterium
CCGTGCCCGCGAAACAGCCGGGTCGGGGAGAATTCACCGAGCTTGTGCCCTACCATGTTCTCGGACACGTAGACCGGGATGAACTTGTTCCCGTTGTGTACTGCCAGCGTGTGGCCGACAAACTCGGGGCTGATCGTCGAGGCGCGAGCCCAGGTCTTGAGGACTCGCTTGTCGCCCGATCGATTCATCGCTTCGATCTTCTTCAACAGTTTGGGGTCGATATACGGCCCCTTCTTGACGCTCCGTGCCATCCGTGTCTCCCTGTCCGACTATTTGGTCGCCCGGCCGCGGCGGCGGCCGCGGACGATCATGCGATTGCTCGCCTTTTTCTTCTTGCGGGTCTTGCGGCCCTCCGCCTTGCCCCATGGGGACACCGGCGGCCGACCACCCGAAGACCGTCCCTCACCACCACCCAGCGGATGGTCAACCGGATTCATCGCGACTCCCCTGACCTTCGGTCGCTTGCCGAGCCAGCGGGATCGACCCGCCTTGCCCGAGCGGATCAGCTCGTGATCCGTGTTACCGACCTGGCCCAGCGTCGCGAGGCATTCACTCCTGACCATTCGAACTTCCGTGCTCGGCAGGCGGAGGGTGACCATCTCACCTTCCTTGGCGATCACCTGGATCGCGGTGCCGGCGGACCGGCCGAGCTGGGCGCCCTTTCCGGGCACGAGCTCGACGGCATGCACGGTCGTGCCCAGCGGGATCTCGCTCAGCGGAAGCGTATTCCCGAGCCGCGGTTCCGAGCCGGGGCCGGACACGATCCTGTCGCCGACCTCGAGCCCACGCGGGTGGAGAATGTACCGCTTCTCACCATCTGCGTAGTGAATCAACGCGATCCTGGCCGACCGGTTGGGATCGTATTCGATCTCTTTGACCGTACCGGGAACCCCGTGCTTGTCACGGCGGAAATCGATCGTCCTGTAACGCCGCTTGTGACCGCCACCGCGGCGCCGGTTCGTAATCCGGCCATGATGATTCCGCCCCGCCTTCTTCGGCAGTCCCTCAGTGAGCGACTTCTCGGGCTCAGAGCGAGTCACCTCGTCGAAACTGGAGACCGACCGGTGACGGCTCGATGCCGTAACGGGCCGGAATTTCTTAAGCGCCATCCTCTACTCTCCCCCGAAGACGTCGATCATCTCGCCTTCGGCGAGCGTCACGATCGCTTTCTTCCAGCTCGGTCGTCGGCCGATGTGGCGGCCCACACGTCGTTCCTTGCCCAGCATGTTCATCGTGTTCACCGCCGTGACGTGCACGTCGAACATCGACTCAACGGCACGTCGGATCTCGACCTTCGTCGCGTCGCGATTGACGACGAAAGCTACCCGCGGGCGGACCGGGATATCTTTGTCCTCGTGCCGCTTGCGGATACGACCCGGATTGAACTGAAGCCGGGACGTCTCCTCCGTCACAATCGGACGGATCAGGATCTCATGCGCCGCACGGCTCATTTGTCCTCCTCGTTCCCGGCTTCGGCCGCCGCCGTCTCGAGCGCCGACTCTTCGATGATCAGCACGTCGGACCACAGCAGGTCGTAGGCGGAGGCCTCGCCCCAGGGCCGAACCAGGACCCCGGAGAGATTCCTGGCCGACAGGTAGACATCGCGCTTCAGTCCATCCGTCAGCAGCACGACGTTTCCCGTCGCCTCGATCGACTCGAGCAACTCGACGATCGTCTTCGTGCGCGGCGCGTCAACCGTCAGCGGCTCGATCAGGATCAGTGAGCCGTCGAGTGCGCGCGCGTTCAGTGCAGACCGGATCGCCAGCTGCTTGATCCCCTTCGGGATCTGCGTCCGATAGCTCCTCGGCTGCGGGCCGAATATGACCGCGCCGCCGCGCCACTGCGCGGCGCGAATCGAACCCTGCCTGGCTCGCCCCGTTCCCTTCTGACGCCACGGCTTGTTCTTTCCGCCCTTGACCGTCTGGCGCGTCTTCGTCGAGTGCGTCCCCTGGCGTCCATTGGCCTGAATCGCCGTGACGACCTGGTGCAGGACGGCCTCGTTGACCGTGCCGTCGAACAGGTCGCCGGGAAGCTCGAACTCACCCGAGCGCGCCTTGCCGGCCGCTGTATACGCTTTCGCCTTCATCCTGCCTCTCTCGCCCTCAAGCCGTGCGGATGACTACGACCGTGTGACGCGCGCCGGGGACCGAGCCACGCACGAGCAGAAGATTCCGCTCGAGGTCGATCTTCTCGATCTGCCGGTTCATCGCCGTCCGAGTCGTGTTACCCATCTGCCCGGACATCTTTCTGCCCTTGATGACTCTCGACGGGTCCGTTCCGGGTCCGATCGAGCCGGGCTTCCGGAGAATTTTCTTGCTTCCGTGCGACGCCCCGGACCCGCCGAAATTCCAGCGCTTTACAGTCCCCTGGAATCCGCGTCCCTTGGTCGGGCCAGTGATCTTCACCTTCTGGCCGACCTCGAACAGCTCCAGCGTCAGTTCCTGGCCGGGCTCGTAAGCCGCACCCTCGTCGGGGGCGAACTCGGCGAGCACCTCAGGCACGTAGTCCAGCCCAGCGCGCGACGCGTGGCCAGCTTCCGCCTTCCGGACGCGAACTGCCTTGCGACGCCCGAACCCGAGCTGGACCGCGTCGTACCCGTCAGTTTCCCGGCTCTTCACCTGGACGACCGGGCAGGGCCCGACCTCGAGGACCGTGCAGCCCACGGCCCTTCCGTCTTCGGTGAAGATCTGGGTCATTCCCACCTTCTTGCCGATCAATCCAGGCATTCGTCGGCTCCTACTGAACCTTGATCTCGACGTCCACACCGGCCGCTAGATCGAGCTTCGTCAGCGCGTCGATCGTCTGCGGACGGGTGTCGTAGATATCGATAAGCCTCTTATGCGTCTTCAGCTCGAACTGCTCCCGCGACTTCTTGTCCTTATGCGGGCTGCGCAGAACCGTGAACAGCTGCCGACGCGTGGGAAGCGGGATCGGACCGCTGACAGACGCACCCGTCTTCTGGGCCGTCCGGACGATGTCCGAGGCCGTCTGGTCGATCACGACCGGGTCGAAAGCCTTCAGCCTGATCCGAATCTTCTCCGCCATAATTTCTCCCGCCGTCCTCTTACTCGATGATGTCGGTGACGACGCCGGCGCCGACGGTACGTCCGCCTTCGCGGATCGCGAATCGCAGTTCCTTGTCCATCGCGATCGGCGTGATCAGTTCCACTTCCATGTTCACATTGTCGCCCGGCATCACCATCTC
>JAENXO010000638.1 GCA_016649455.1 Gemmatimonadota bacterium
ACCATTCTCCCTGTCGACAACGAGGTGCTGGGAATGCTCGCCCACCGGCACGCGATCGAAGCGCACGGAATCGATGACCTCGGAGACGTCCGCAAGGAAATCGACAGGATCCTGGAACTGATCGAGGCACACTATCCGGGTTGACTTTTTTCGGTATCGGGTCGTCCGTGGAGCGTGCAATTCGCAGGTTCGCTGACGCGGACCCGGCCGCGATGGTCATCAGAATCTGAGGAGGAGAGGTTGGACTCAGCGGAAAACCAGACCGCACTGGAGGCGGTGCTGAAGGACGAGATCATCCGCATGTACGAGGAAGTCGCGGAGCATCCGGAGGGTGAATTCCACTTCTTTCACGGCAGAGATGCGGCGGAACGGTTCGGATATGATCCCGAATGGCTGAACGACGCACCCGCGGGTGCGGTGGTCTCGTTCGCCGGTGTCGGGAACCCGCACGAGCGATCAAATCTGCAGCCGGGCGAGACGGTACTCGACCTCGGAAGCGGCGCCGGGCTCGACGCGATTGTCGCTTCCCGGTTCGTCGGTCCGACGGGACGGGTAATCGGCGTCGATCTGAACCCTTCGATGTGCATCAAGGCGCAGGCCCACGCGGCTGCCACAGGCACCACGATGGAGTGCCACGAGGGCCGCATGGAGGAGATCCCATTGCCTGACGCGACCGCGGATGTCGTGATCTCGAACGGCGTGATCAACCTCTCATTCCGCAAGCGGAAAGTCGTCGAGGAGATGTTCCGGGTGCTCAAACCGGGTGGGCGGATCTCGATCACGGACATCGTCAGCGCCAAGCAGCTCTCCCAATCGATCGTCAACGACCCCAAGCTGTGGGCCGCGTGAATCGGAGGAGCTCTCCTGGAAGGAGAGATGTTCGGTCTGCTGGAGGACGCCGGGTTCCTGCGAGTGAAATCTGCGGTGGTGCCGGGATTCCGGTTCAGGCAGCAGTCCACTCAGAATTCCGCCGAGGCCTACGGTGTAAAGGCGGTGATGATGACGGCGGAGAAGCCGGCCGAGGACTGAGATGCACGCCGCACACGGAAATGGGGGTGGGACGATGAAGGGTGATTTCGGGATTCGGGCGGCGATTCTCGCAGTCTTGCTGTCCTCGTCACCGGGCCTGGCGGCGGCGCAAGGACAGGACGCGGCTTCGCTGCAGGCGGCAGTGGACAGCCGGCTGTTCGAGACCCGGGACGAACTCATCGAGGTAAGACGCGATATCCATCGCCATCCCGAGGTCTCCGGACGCGAGGAGCGGACTGCCGGTGTGGTGGCGGGCCGCCTGCGAGCGCTTGGACTGGACGTCAGGACTGACGTGGGCGGGCACGGCGTGGTCGCGGTCCTGCGCGGTTCACACCCGGGGCCGATCGTGGCCTTCAGGGCCGACATGGACGCCGTGGCCTCCCGGGATCCCGATCCCGTCGACTTCGCCTCCACTGTGGAAGGCGTTCGCCACATCTGCGGCCACGACATCCACACGACAGTGGGCCTGGCGCTGGCCGAGGGGATGGCCGCGATCCGGGATCAACTCGCGGGGTCGGTGATGTTGATCTTCCAGCCGGCCGAAGAGAACGCCACGGGCGCGCGGGCGATGCTGGAGGACGGT
>JAENXO010000196.1 GCA_016649455.1 Gemmatimonadota bacterium
CGAGCGCCCTGCCCAGGCCCGGCTGCAGCATGGCCGTCAACGCGATGGCCGTGGTGGCCACCGTCACGGTTCCGAGACCGCGATCGAACAGGCCTCTCGGCCGGCGCAGTACCGTCAATGCCACGAACAGGCCTCCGGCCAGCAGAGACCAGCCTCGCTGCATGAACCAGCCCGAATCCGTGTCGAGCGGCCCCGCCCGGAACACCAGCGCCAGCAACAGCGCCGCAGTGGCCAGTCCGAACAGATCCCGCGGCCGAAATGCAGCGAGAAACAGGGCGAACGGAATTGCCAGCAGCGGAAACGGACGAATCGGTGACAGCAGGACGACCGCCGCGACCAGAGAAGCGATCGGCGCCAGAGAGGCACGCAGGCGGTTCGTGCCGGCTTCCGTCACCCCGCCGACACCCGTCCGAACGACACCGGACGATTCGTCAGTCGTAATAACCCTGAATGTACGGAACCAGTGCCAGGTAACGCGCTCGCTTGATCGCCGTTCCCAGCTGCCGCTGGTGCCGGGCGCAGTTTCCGGTGGCCCGTCGCGGCAGGATCTTGCCCCGATCCGTCAGATACCGCTCCAGCACACCGGCATCCTTGTAATCGATCCTCGCCACGCTCTTCTCGCAGAACCTACAGACCTTTCGATAGGCCATCGTCTCAGTCCTTGTCCTCTTCGTCCGTATCTTCGTCGCTCTCGGCGCCCGAATCGTCCGCGTCCTCGCCGTCTGCTATGTCGGCATCAGTGGCGTCGGCGGCGGCGTCTACTTCGTCGGCGGCGTCGGCATCAGTGGCGTCGGCGGCGGCGTCATCACCGTCGTCATCGTCACCGTCGTCGTCGTCGTCATCATCCCGGCCACGGCGAGGCTCGTCGTCATCGTCATCGCGTCCCTTGCGGCGACGATCGTCATCTTCGTCGTCATCGCCCAGGGATATCGGAACCGCGAGCTCACCCTCGCTGAGCACCACGAGATGCCGGAGAACCTCTTCATCCAGCTTCAGCAGTCGCTCGAACTCGGGCAGCGCACCGGGCTCGGTGCTGAACTGTGCTACGACGTAGTAGCCGTTTTCGTTGCGATCGATCGGGTAGGCCAGCTGGCGCTTGCCCCAGTGCTCCACCGCGGTGATCTCGCTGCCCTCGGCCGCGAGGATCTTTTCGTGGTAGCGCTGAAGTCGGGCATCGATATCCTCGGTGCCCAGCGCAGATTTGAAGATGTAAACGACTTCGTAGTCGCGCATAGTCCCTCCCTCGGTCTGGTTCGGCCACGGGCGCGCGCACTCGTGGCAGGAGTGATCCTTCGGATGTCCTGTTCTTCCGCTGCCTTCATTCCTTCAGTTCCGCCGCGGCGGAGCAATCCCCCCGCCGCGCGGGTCGCCGAAAGTACGTCCGCGGGCCCGCGTGTTCAAGCGGGACGGGCGCCGCCGGGGTTTCAGTTCACGAACGGGAGCCACACCGCCAGCTGCTGAACGGTCTCTGAGACCCCTTCCGAAGCCTGGATCCCGTGCACGCGTACGAACCACGGTGCCAGCACGAGCGACACGACACTGATCAGCTTGATCACGATATTCATCGAGGGGCCCGATGTGTCCTTGAACGGATCCCCTACCGTATCGCCGACGACTGCAGCCTTGTGCGGATCCGATCCTTTTCCACCGTGTGCACCGCCCTCGATGTACTTCTTGGCGTTGTCCCAGGCTCCACCCGCGTTTGCCATGAACAGAGCGAGCATCACGCCACTCAGTGTCGCGCCCGCGAGAACACCACCCAGCGCTTCAACGCCGAGGAACCGTCCAACCAGGACCGGCACCAGGATCGCGACGAGGCCGGGGATGACCATCTCCCGCAGTGCCGCGCGGGTAGAGATGTCGACGCATCGCGCCGAGTCCGGCTTGGCGGTGCCCTCCATCAGTCCGGGGATCTCACGGAACTGTCGTCGGACTTCGGCCACCATTCCGGCTGCCGCCCGGCCGACCGCCGTCATCGTCAACGAGGCGATGAAGAACGGAGTCATGCCGCCGATGAACAGGCCGATCACGACGTACGGGTTCACGATGTTGATTCCGGTCACGGTGAGGCCCACCGCGTTGGCGTACGCCGAGAACAGCGCGAGTGCCGTCAGAGCCGCGGACCCGATGGCGAACCCCTTGCCGATCGCAGCGGTCGTGTTACCGAGCGCATCCAGGCTGTCGGTGATCTTGCGGACTTCAGGGCCCAGGCCACTCATCTCGCTGATCCCACCGGCATTGTCGGCGATCGGTCCGTAAGCGTCCACGGACATCGTCACACCGACAGTAGCCAGCATGCCAACCGCCGCGACTCCGATTCCATACAGCCCGGCGAACTGGAAGGCGAAGAAGGTCGCGAGGCAGATCAGAAGCACCGGCACGGCTACCGACTCGAGCCCGACGGCGAGACCGGTGATGATGTTCGTGGCGGCGCCGGTCTCGGAGGCACGAGCGATCGCCTTCACCGGCCGGCCGGCCGTGTAGTACTCCGTCACGAGCCCGATCGCGATTCCCACCAGGGATCCGAACAGCATGGCCCAGAACGGTCCGGCGGCCGGATTGATCCAGTTCCAGTAGGAGCCACCCGAACCACCGAGCACGTCGAGCTGCAGCGTGACGAACCATGCCCCGATCCAGAATACGATCGCGCCGACGAAGGTCGTATTCCTCAGTGCCGCGGCCGGGTTCATTTTCTCGAGAATCCGCATCGAGAGGATCCCGATCACACTCGCCACCAGCCCGACCATGGCGTAAACGACAGGCAGCGAGGCGGCGGCGAATCGCTTGTCCGGCAGGATCGCGAGCGACGTTACGCCGAGCACGATCGTCGCCACCACGGATCCGACATACGACTCGAAAATGTCAGCGCCCATGCCGGCGACATCGCCGACGTTGTCACCGACGTTGTCCGCGATAGTGGCCGGATTCCTTGGATCATCCTCTGGAATTCCGGCTTCGACCTTGCCCACAAGGTCAGCTCCAACGTCGGCGGCCTTGGTGAAGATTCCGCCGCCGATCCTGGCGAACAGGGCGATGGAAGACGCACCCATCGCGAACCCGGAGACGATCTGGCCGAATTCGACCAGCCCCACCGTCTCGGGTCGGAACATCGTGTACACGGCACCAAGCCCGGCCAGACCGAGACTCGCGACTGCGAGACCCATCACGGCGCCACCGCTGAACGCGACTCGCAGCGCCTTTTCCTGGCCGTCAGACCTGGCGGCCTCGGTTGTTCTCACATTGGCCAGAGTCGCAGCCCGCATGCCGATGAACCCGGCCACGATGGAGCAGAATGCGCCGAACACATACGCCGCCGCGGTCTGGCCGCCGATGAGCCACCACAACATCGCTGCGACGACGGCGACGAACGGCAGCAGCACCGAGTATTCACGGCGAAGGAAGGCCATCGCCCCGGATTGGATCGCTTCAGCCAGTTCCGTCATGACTTCGTTGCCCGCCGGCTGCTTTCGCACGTACGCGAACAACGCGAGCGCGATCACGAGTCCGCCCAGCCCCAGCCAGAGGGCCCAGTCTATCCAGTGCTCCACGGGACGTTCTCCCCTGTAGTGTTCTTGATTTCCAGCTTCCGCCGCGTCGCCGCTACGACCGGTTGAACCTGTTCATCGCCAGCGACGCTCCATCCGACAGCCAGCACTCTACCGCCTCCGACATCCGGTCGAAGGCCGTGAGCACTACCTCCTCCTCGTCCTGCCTGGGAGGTGCCAGTACCCAATCCGCCCGGTCCACGTCACGATCCTCCGGCGCTCCGACCCCGACTCTCAGGCGGGCGAACTCCTGCGAGCGCAGGGCACCTTCGATCGAAAGAAGCCCGTTGTGCCCTCCGGCCGAGCCGGAAGCCCGCAACCGGAATCGGCCCGGCGCCAGGTCCACGTCGTCAACGAGAACGAGCAGATCATCCGCGGGGCGGAAGTCGTCCTGATCCCGGTATCGGCGCAGGACGCGCCCGCTCCGGTTCATGTAAGTCAGGGGCTTGACCAGCAAGACATCCTTGCCGGCTACGCCCCCGCCAGCCTCCGCTACTGGACCCTGTCGTCGAAACGGATCGAGCGACCAGCGGACCACGAGGTGGTCCGCCAGCCACCATCCTGCGTTGTGCCGGGTGTCACGATACTGCTCGCCCGGATTTCCGAGGGCAATCAGCAGCTTCACGAGCATTCCGACCCCGGTTGGAGACTCAGTCCTCGCGGCCCCCGTCGGTATCGTCGTCGCCGCGTGCCGTGATGACTTCCGGCTCGGCATCCTCGTCGGCCTCGTCTTCGAGATCTTCCGCTTCCACCGTCTCCACGACTCTCGGCGCGGCGACCGCGCAGATCGTCCGCCCACCATCTTCCAGGATCTCGAGCGCACCGGCATCCACGTCACTGATGTGGAACGAATCTCCGATCTCGAGCCCTGAAATGTCGATCTCGAAGGACGGCGGGATCTCGGACGGGAGACACTCGACCTCCAGCTCGTGCCGGACCTGCTGCAGGGTGCCGCCGTTCCGAACGCCGATCGGTATTCCGATCAGGTGCAGAGGAACGTTCACCTTCAGCTTCTCTCCGGCGCGGATCTCGTAGAAATCCACATGAAGAAAGTCCGGCCGCACCGGATGTCGCTGAATTTCCCGAATCAGCACTCGTCTCGGAGCGTCCCCGTCGAGAGACAGCTCCACGATCGTATTCTCGACCGAGATCGCGCTCACCAGTGCCGTGAACTCCCGTATATCCGCCTGGACGGAGATCGGCTCGATCTCCCGCCCGTACAGACTGCCGGGAAGGGATCCGGCCCCGCGGAGCCGCCGGGCAGCTCCCTTCCCGCGGGTGTTTCGCGTCTCGACCTTCAGTGTTGCCTGTGTCCTCATCATTCCGCCTCTTCGCCCCGGTCGCTTTCTCGCAGCGGGCCCAGCCGGACCCTCAGTCGAACAGCTTGCTCACCGAGCGATTGTAGTGCGTGCTCTCTATGGCGCGCGCCAGCAGCGGCGCGACCGAAACTTCCACCAGATTCGGAAGCGACGTACGCTTCTCCTCCGAAATCGTGACCGTGTCCGTGACCGCGATCTCTACGATATCCGCCCCACTCAACCGTTCCACCGCCGGACCCGACAGCAGAGCGTGCGTCGCGATGCAGTAGACCTCCGTCGCGCCGCGTTCGTGCAGGGCCTCGACCGCGTTGACTATCGTTCCCGCGGTATCGACCATGTCGTCGGGGATCAGGCACTTTCTGCCGCGCACTTCACCGACGACGTTCACCACTTCCGCTACGTTCGGCCCCGAGCGACGCTTGTCGATGATCGCCAGCCCGGCTCCCATCCGCTTCGCATATCCGCGAGCCATTTTTGCCGCGCCGACATCCGTCGCCACGACGACGAAGTCTTCCTTGTCCGCAGAGCGGTAATGCTCCATGAACACCGGAGAGGCGTACAGATGGTCCACGGGGATATCGAAAAACCCCTGCAACTGATGCTGATGCAGATCGATCGTGATCAGCCGATCCGCGCCGGCCGCCACGATCAGGTTCGCCATCAGCTTCGCCGCGATCGACACTCGCGGCTGGTCCTTCCTGTCCTGTCGGGCGTAGCCGAAATAA
>JAENXO010000206.1 GCA_016649455.1 Gemmatimonadota bacterium
CCTCTTTCTCCGGAAGCTTTCTCGAAAGACCTGGGCGTTCTTCGAGACCTTCGTCGGCCCGGAAGATCATTGGTTGCCTCCCGACAACTATCAGGAGGATCACCTCGACGCTGTTGCGCATCGCACGTCGCCGACCAACATGGGGCTCGCGCTGCTCGCGAATCTGTCCGCGTACGACTTCGGCTACCTTCCGGCCGGACAACTTGTCGATCGCACGGCGAATGCATTCGGCACGATGGATTCCCTGGAAAGGCACCGGGGCCACTTCTACAACTGGTACGACACACAGTCCCTGAAACCGCTGCTCCCTCTCTACGTTTCGACGGTGGACAGCGGGAACCTCGCGGGCCATCTGCTGACATTGCGGCCGGGTCTGCTCGCACTTCCCGATCACAAGATCCTGGGGTCGCGATGGGTGGAGGGCTTGAGCGACACGCTCGGGGTCCTTGTGGACGCTGGGGCAGGAGAGGCGAAAGTACAGCTCGCGGAACTTCAGAAGGATCTCGCGGCTGCATCGGAATCCCGGCCGACGACGCTCTCGGAGGCGCGGTTGTGCCTGGAACGGCTGGCGGGGTTAGCCGGGGACGTGATCCGCGCTCTTGAAGCCGACCCCGAGAGCCAGCCGACGTGGTGGGCACGTGCCTTCGCCCGGCAATGCCGCGACCTCCTCGATGAATTGACGTTTCTCGCGCCGTGGATCCTGCTGCCGTCAGCAAAGGACAGGCTCGTCGGCGTTCCCGGCTTCGATGGGATCCCAACGCTGCGCGAGTTGGCAAGACTTAAGGAACAGAGCGAGTGGCCTGTGGAACTTCGGCCGCACATCAAGGAGGCAAACCGTCGTGCCAGGGCAAGGATTGAGGCGATCGACCGCCTTGCACGGCAAGCCGACGATCTCGCCCGTATGGAGGTTGATTTCCTGTTCGACAAGACACGTCGTCTGCTGGCCATCGGGTACAACGTGGGTGAGCGCAGGCGGGACTCGAGTTTCTACGATCTGCTGGCTTCGGAAGCGAGATTGTGCAGTTTCGTGGCGATTGCGCAGGGACAGCTGCCGCAGGAGAGCTGGTTTGCCCTGGGGCGCCTTCTCACTACTGCCGGTGGAGAGCCGATCCTTTTATCGTGGAGCGGTTCGATGTTCGAGTACCTCATGCCGCTCCTGGTGATGCCGACGTACGAAAACACGCTGCTCGACCGGACCTGCAAGGCGGCCGTTACGAGGCAGATCCAGTATGGGGGGCAGCGCGGCGTACCGTGGGGGATGTCGGAATCCTGCTACAACATGGTCGACGTTCGTCTCAACTACCAGTACCGCGCATTTGGCGTGCCCGGACTGGGGCTCAAACGCGGACTCGCCGAGGATCTGGTCGTTGCGCCGTATGCGTCCGTTTTGGCGTTGATGGTAGCGCCCGAGGAGGCATGTCTGAATCTGCAGCGACTCGCCGCGGAAGGAGTGGAAGGAAAATACGGCCTTTTTGAAGCCATCGACCATACCCCTTCCCGTCAACAACCCGGACAATCAAGTACCGTGGTCCGGGCCTTCCTGGCACATCACGAGGGCATGAGCCTCCTCTCTCTGGCCTATCTGCTCCTGGACCGTCCGATGCAGAAGCGATTCGAGTCGGATCCGCGGTTCCAGGCGACCACGTTGTTGCTCCAGGAGCGGGTTCCCAAGGCCACGGCGTTCTATTCGCCCGCCGCCGAGCTCTCCGATTATCATACGGCTCCCGAAGGCCTGATGACGCCGGTGCGCTCTTTCAGCACCCCGGACACCCCGATGCCGGAAGTGCATTTGTTGTCGAACGGCAGATACCACGTGATGATCACGAACGCGGGCGGCGGTTACAGCCGCTGGAAGGACATCGCGGTCACGCGCTGGCGCGAAGACGGTACCCGCGACGGCTGGGGCACGTTCTGTTACCTCCGTGACGTGACCAGCGGGGAGTTCTGGTCGACCGCCTATCAGCCGACGCTCAAACGGTCGAAGAAGTACGAAGCGATTTTCTCGGAAGCGCGCGCGGAATTCCGCCGCCACGACAACGACTTCGACACGCATACGGAGATCGCCGTCTCCCCGGAGGATGACATCGAGCTGCGCCGAATCCGCATCACCAACCGCTCACGGAAGCGCAGAGGGATCGACGTGACGAGTTACGCGGAAGTCGTTCTTGCATCGCCTGCCGCGGACGCGTTGCATCCGGCGTTCAGCAACCTCTTTGTCCAGACGGAGATCCTCCCCCAACGCCAGGCGATCCTCTGCACCCGCCGGCCCCGCTCCCTCGAGGAGCCGGTGCCCTGGATGTTTCACCTGATGGCCGTGCATGGGGCGGAAACCGAAGAAGTGTCCTATGAGACGGACCGCATGCGGTTCATCGGCCGCGGAAACACGGTCGCCGATCCGCAAGCGATGAGAGGACCCGCGGCGCTCTCGGGCAGCCAGGGCTCCGTGCTCGACCCGATTGTCGCAATCCGTCATCGAATCACGCTCGATCCGGGGGAATCGGCGACGATCGATATGGTCTCCGGCGTCGGCGAGACCCGCGACGCCGCCTTAACCCTTGTCGGGAAATACCAGGATCGGCGTATCGCGGATCGCGCCTTCGACCTGGCGTGGACACACGGACAGGTGGTCCTGCAACAGCTCAATGCCACGGAGGCGGACGCGCAACTCTATGGACACCTTGCCGGCTCCGTAATCTATGCAAATTCCTCTCTGCGTGCCGACGCGAGCGTTCTCATCAGGAACCGCCGCGGGCAATCCGGCCTATGGGGCTATTCCATTTCCGGCGATTTGCCGATCGTGCTGGTGCGGATCGGAGATCCGGTGAACATCGACCTGGTGCGCCAACTCGTGCAGGCCCACGCGTACTGGCGCTTGAAAGGGCTGGCGGTGGATCTGGTGATCTGGAACGAAGATCATGCCGGTTACCGCCAACTGCTCCACGAACAAATCATGGGGTTGATTGCCGCGGGCATCGAAGCCTACGTGACCGATCGACCGGGCGGCATCTTTGTGAGGCTCGCGGAGCAGATATCGGAAGAAGACCGCGTTCTGCTGCAAACGGTCGCTCGCGCCATTATCACCGACAGCCGGGGAACGCTGTGGGACCAGATCCACCGTCGCCGACTGGCGGAAGTGCAGGTCCCGCTCCTCACGCCGGCCAAAATCCATAGCGCCGAAGCCCCCGCGGCTGCCGAGCTGCTCCGCAGTGACCTGATCTTCTTCAACGGGCTGGGAGGATTCACGCCGGATGGGCGCGAGTACGTGATTACGACCGCGTACGGGCAAGTGACGCCGGCGCCGTGGGTGAATGTGCTGGCAAACCCGAACTTCGGAACCGTTCTCTCGGAGAGCGGCCATGCCTACACATGGAGCGAGAATGCCCACGAGTTTCGCCTCACTCCCTGGGACAACGACCCGGTGAGCGACTCGAGCGGAGAAGCCTTTTATCTGCGTGACGAAGAGAGCGGCCACTTCTGGTCCCCCACGCCGCTGCCCAGCCCCGGGGAGAGGCCTTACGTCTGCCGGCACGGATTTGGCTACAGCGTCTTCGAGCACACGGGGAGCGGCATCCGTTCAGAGATGTGGGTTTACGTGGCCCTGGACGCGCCGATCAAGTTCACGGTGTTGAAAGTGCGAAACGAGTCCGGCCGATCCCGCCGGCTCTCCGCCACGGGATACGTGGAATGGGTGCTGGGAGATCTGCGGCCGAAATCGGCCATGCACGTGGTCACCGAAGTCCACCCCGACAGCGGAGCGCTCTTCACGCGGAACCCCTACAACACGGAGTTCCCTGGACGGGTTGCCTTTTTCGACGTGGACGATGCGAATCGGACCGTAAGCGGCGACCGGACGGAGTTCCTTGGGCGCAACGGAACGCTTCGAAGTCCGGCCGCCATGACCCGGGCGCGGCTTTCCGGCAAAGTAGGGGCCGCTCTTGACCCTTGCGCCGCGATCCAGGTTCCCTTCGAGCTGGCTGACGGGGAAGAGCGTGAGATCATCTTCACGCTCGGCGCAGGGCAAGACGCCTATGACGCCAGGAACCTGGTGCATCGCTTCCGTGGGGCTGCTGCGGCGCGTGGGGCACTGGAAACAGTGTGGCAGTACTGGAAGCACACTCTCGGCGCGGTATATGTGGAAACCCCCGACCCGTCCCTCAACGTCCTGACCAACGGCTGGCTCTTGTACCAGACTCTGGCGTGCCGTATTTGGGCGCGGAGCGGATACTACCAATCGGGAGGCGCGTTCGGTTTTCGCGACCAGTTGCAGGACTCGATGGCGCTCATCCACGCCGAGCCGCGACTCGTACGCGAGCACTTGCTCCGCTGTGCAGCCCGTCAGTTCCCCGAGGGAGATGTCCAGCATTGGTGGCATCCCCCCTCGGGCCGGGGCGTGCGCACGCACTGTTCGGACGATTTCCTCTGGCTGCCCCTGGCGACGTGCCGCTACGTGATGAACACGGGGGACACCGGGGTGTTGGACGAACCCATCTACTTCGTCGAAGGCCGCCCGGTAAGCACGGAGGAGGACTCGTATTACGATCTGCCCGGCCGGTCGGGAGAAGCGGCCAGTTTGTACGAACACTGTGTGCGGGCCATCCTGAGGGGCCTGCGGACCGGGGAGCATGGCCTGCCGCTCATCGGCTCCGGCGACTGGAACGACGGCATGAACCTTGTGGGCGAACACGGTAAAGGCGAGAGCGTCTGGCTGGGATTCTTCCTTCATGAAGTGCTCCTGCGGTTCGCCGAGGTTGCCCGTACGCGTGGTGACCTGTCCTTCGCCGAACGTTGCCGGAGGGAGGCGGCTATCGTGCGCCGGAATATCGAGCAGAACGGCTGGGACGGCGAGTGGTACCGCCGCGCCTACTTCGACGACGGCTCGCCGATTGGGTCGGCGAGCAATCCCGAATGTCAGATCGATTCGATTGCGCAAAGCTGGTCGGTTCTGTCCGGGGCGGGCGATGCCGAGCGCTCGCGCATGGCGATGGAAGCGGTGGATCGGCGCCTCGTTCGCCGGGACCATGCGCTGGTCCAACTCCTGGACCCGCCGTTCGACAAGTCGGATATGAACCCCGGCTATATCAAAGGGTATGTCCCGGGCGTGAGGGAAAACGGCGGACAGTATACGCATGCGGCGATCTGGGCGGCGATGGCGTTCGCCGCGTTGGGCGACAGCCGGCGCGCGTGGGAACTATTGACGATGATCAACCCGGTGAACCATGCGAGTTCTCCGGAGGGGATTGCGACCTATAAAGTGGAACCGTACGTCGTCGCGGCAGACGTCTATGCGCTCTCGCCTCACAATGGCCGCGGTGGATGGACGTGGTATACGGGCTCGGCCGGCTGGATGTACCGGCTGATCGTGGAATCCCTCCTGGGCTTGCGGCTGGAAGTGGACAAGCTGCGTTTTGCTCCGTGCCTCCCCGCGGA
>JAENXO010000483.1 GCA_016649455.1 Gemmatimonadota bacterium
GCCGCCGGCCCGGAATGTCTCGATCCGGCATTCGGCGAGGAGCGCGTCGTCGTCGGGTCGGTCAGGCTGCTCGGCGTCCATGCGAACTGTCATACCCCCCGGCTATGCTCAGGTCAATTCACGGACCACACGACCAGGAGGAGCTGCTTGTTCGATCCCCCCCGCAAGCCGGGCGTTCGCGGAGCCACCGTCCTCGCCAGGCAACGACCCGAGGCCGGTCGTCGGCCGCCGACCTACGGGCGCCATTACTCGGCGCTGGCTCACCTCGGGGCAGCGGTCCGCGGCGAATTCGAGAGCGCCGAGGCCTGGCTCGAGCTCGGCCGGATCGCACTTCTGCGGGGAGAGATCGAGGAAGCGACGGGATTCGTGTGTCATGCGCTGCTTCTCGGGACACCGCATCCCGATGCGGCGCTTCTGATGTCGCAGGTCCTGGTGTGTGCCGGGCGGCCGAAGGAGGTCTCGGACCTGCTCGCCGCGGGCGGCGAAGACCGCGACCGGGAAGGTGAGTCCTGAACCGGGGCTCAGAAACAAGCCGTCAGGATTCTACGTATACTGGTGCGAACGGAGCCGGCGACGAAGTCGGGTCCACACCCCAGGAGATCCACGCATGGCTGACGTTCGACGGTCCCAGTTTTACGCACTCGCCGCACTCGCCTTCGTTTCGGGAGCCTGCGCGCCGCAGGATGCCGGGAATGCTTCCAGCGCGCCGGCCGGTTCTCACGCCGCGAAAATCGACGAGGTCGTTACCGGGTTTCACGACGCCGGACAATTCAACGGTTCGGTGCTCGTGGCGGAGAACGGCCAGGTGATCTACGAGAACGGGGTCGGCTGGGCGAACGTCGAGTGGGAAGTGCTCAATACGCCGGACACGAAACACCGGATCGGCTCGGTGACGAAGCACTTCACCTCGGCGATCATTCTGCAGCTGGTCGAGGAAGGCGAAATCGAACTCGACGCGCCGATCGCCACCTATCTGCCCGGTTATCCGGCAGAGCAGGGTTCGAAGGTCACGGTCCATCACCTCCTGAACCACACCTCGGGGATCCCGAGCTATACCGGACTTCCCGACTTCATTCAGGAGCAGGGGCGTGACCCGTTCACGCCGGACGAGCTGATCGAGGTCGTCTGGGACATGCCGCTCGAGTTCGAGCCGGGCACGGACTGGGCGTACAACAACTCGGGCTACTTCATTCTCGGGCGGATCATCGAGAACGTGACGGGAGAGGAGTACGACGATGTCCTCCGGGAGCGGATCCTCGAACCGTTCGGCCTCGACGACTCCGGGTACGATCACAACAGCGAAATCCAGCCGCACGAGGCGTCCGGCTACCGCCACACGATGACGGGATACGAGCACGCGGGTTACCTGGACAGTTCGCTGCCGTACGCGGCGGGGATGATGTACTCGACCGTTCGAGACCTGTATCGCTGGGACCGGGCGATGGCCGACGGGGCGACGCCGTTCCAGAGCATGGAGACGAAAGAACTCTGGTACACGCCGGGGCTCGCCGACTACGCGTACGGCTGGTCGGTGCGAGACGAGCAGGTCGGCGACGACGGTCCGACGGTTCGGGTGATCGAGCACGGCGGCGGGATCAACGGGTTCAACACCGCTTATGTCCGGTATCCGGATCAGCAGAACATGATCGCAGTGATCGACAACACGGAGGGGAACCCGGGAGCTATCGCGGCACAGCTCGCCCGCGTGCTGTACGACCAGCCGACCGAGGCGCCGAAGGCGGAGATCTCCCGGGTGATTGCGGCGATAATCGCGGAGCAGGGTGTCGCGGCCGGGATCGAGGAGTACAAGCGACTGCGGGCCGAAGCTCCCGACGACTACAATTTCGCCGAAAGCGAGCTCAATAACCTCGGATACTTCCTGCTCAGGGACGGCGATGTCGAAGCTGCCATCGCCGTGTTTTCGCTCAACACCGAGCAGTACCCCGAAGCGTTCAACACCTTCGACAGCCTCGGCGAGGCCTACAAGGAAGCCGGGCAGGTAGATCTCGCGATCCAGAACTACGAACGGTCGCTCGAATTGAATCCGGGGAACGAGAACGGACGACGCATGCTCGAAGAACTGGGCGTCGAGACCGGAGAGGCCGAGGGCCTGGTACTGCCCGCCGAGGCTCTCGAGCGTTACGTCGGCAACTACGAACTGCAGCCTGGATTTGTGATCTCCATCTCGCGCGACGGTACCCGGCTGCTGGCGCAGGCAACAGGCCAGCCGCAGCTCGAGATCTTCGCGCAGACCGAGACGCGCTTCTTCCTGAGGGAAGTCGCTGCGCAGCTCGAGTTTCACCTCGAGGGCGACGGACCGGCGGTGGCCGTGACGCTGTTCCAGAACGGCCA
>JAENXO010000233.1 GCA_016649455.1 Gemmatimonadota bacterium
CGTCCCGCCGCTCCACGGGAGGTCGTCGAAGGTGACGGCGAGCGGGACGCCGTCAACGAAGTCCTGCCCGGCATCCGCACAACCGCCCACGACCAGCGCCGCGAGCCCGGCGAACAGCGTGACGCGGCTCACCTGCGCGTCAGTCCTTTCGTCCGATCTCGATCATCCGCTCGACGGCGGTCAGAGCGCGAAGCCGCAGCTCCTCCTCCAGGTGGATCTCGTACTGCAGGTTCTGCAGCGAGGCGAGCGTCTTCTCGAGCGTGATCTTCTTCATGTGCGGGCAGATCGTGCACGGACGGACGAATTCGAATTCCGGATGCGCCTCCATCACGTTGTCCGACATCGAGCACTCGGTGACCATGATCACGTGAGTCGACTTTGCTTCGTCGAGGTAGTCGATCATCGCGGTTGTCGAGCCGACGAAGTCGCAAACGTCGCACACCTCGGGCGAGCATTCGGGATGGGCGATCACCTCGATCCCCGGATACTGCGCCCGATACGCCTCGATCTCTTCCACGGTGAACTGCTCGTGCACCATGCAGCGACCCTTCCACAGGATCACGTCGACGTTGGTCTCCTTCGCGACGTTCTGACCGAGGTACTCGTCGGGCAGGAAGATCACCCGGTCCACGCCCAGCGACTCCACCACGGCGACGGCGTTGGCCGACGTGCAGCAGATGTCCGTCTCCGCCTTGATCGACGCGGGCGTGTTCACGTAGGTGACGACCGGTACGCCCGGATAGCGCTCCTTCATCAGCCGCACGTCGGCCGGTGTGATGCTCTCCGACAGGGAGCAGCCGGCATCGAGGTCCGGGATGAGGACGGTCTTGGAGGGGTTGAGGATCTTCGCGGTCTCGGCCATGAAATGGACGCCGCAGAACACGATCACGTCCGCCTCGGCATCTCTGGCGATGATCGACAGGCCGAGCGAGTCGCCCACGTAGTCGCTGATCCCGTGGAAGATCTCGGGCACCATGTAGTTGTGCCCCAGGATGATCGCATTCCTTTCCTTCTTCAGCCGATTGATCTCGTAGATCAGCGGCGCGTGCATCTCCCACTCGAAGCGGGGGACGGAGTCCTTGACCTTCTCGTATATCGACTCGGTCGCCGCGGCGACCTCGGGAGTGAACGTCAGGGTCTCGGGCACTATCGCCTCCTGTCCGGGCACCCGGTGGTCCTGCAATATTGGCTCTGTAGTACGATACGATGCAGGTGGGGGTTCCGGCGACGTGCACATTCGTGTGCCGGACCCGATTCCACGCTTCTCCAACCCCGAGACGCATGAACCGAGACGAGGCCCGCGAGCGGATCCACGAGCTGCGCGAACTGATCCGCTACAACGACTGGCTGTACTACGTGAAGGACGCGCCGGAGATCTCCGACGCCGAGTACGACGGCGTGTTCAAGGAGCTGCAGGCGCTGGAGGAGGCGCACCCCGAGCTGGCCAGCCCGGACTCGCCGACCCAGCGGGTGGGCGGACAGCCGGCCGAGAGATTCGCGCCCGTCGAGCACCTGGCCCCGATGCTCAGCCTGGACTCGGATGCTTCGGCGGAGGCCGTGGCCCGGTTCGACGAGCGGCTTCGCAAAGCGCTGCCCGACGAGCGGGTGTCCTTCGTGGCAGAGCCGAAACTGGACGGACTGTCGGTCGAACTGGTGTACGAGGACGGAGTGCTGACGCGCGCATCCACGCGGGGTGACGGGCGGCAGGGCGAGGGGATCACCGAAAACGTGAAGACCATCCGCTCGGTGCCGCTGAAGCTGCGAACCGACGGGGCCGCAGCGCCGCAGACGCTGGCGATCCGCGGCGAAATTGTACTGCGCGTGGATGGGTTCGAGGCGCTCAACGAGCGGCTGATGGCCGAGGGGAAGGAGCCTTTCGCGAACCCCCGGAACGCCGCCGCCGGGTCGCTGCGCCAGCTGGACCCGACGATCTCGGCCTCCCGGCCGCTGGAGGCCTACGCGTACGACGTGCTGTTCGCCTCGTCGCTGCCGGTGCGGACCCAGTGGGAAACGTTGGAGCTGCTGCGGGCGTGGGGGTTCCGGGTCAGCGAGCAGATCGAGCGGGCGACGACGCTCGACGAGCTGGCCGCGTATCACGCCGGGATCATGGAGCAGCGGGATGATCTGCCGTTCGAGATCGATGGCGTGGTGATCAAGCTCGACGACCTGCCGGCGCGGGACGAGGTGGGGACGACCTCCCGCCATCCCCGCTGGGCGTTCGCCTGGAAATTTCCGCCGAGAGCAGAGCTGACGCGCATCCTGTCGATCATCCCGAGCGTCGGCCGCACGGGTGTGGTGACCCCGGTGGCCATCATGCGCCCGGTCGAGATCGGGGGCGTGACCGTGAGCCGCGCCACGCTGCACAACCGCGAGGAAGTCGCCCGAAAGGATGTGCGCGAGGGCGACATGGTGCGCGTGCAGCGGGCAGGGGACGTGATTCCCCAGGTGGTGGAGCGGGTCGAGGAGGAGGGACACGAGCGCGGCGAGGAATTCCGCATGCCGGCCGAGTGCCCGTCCTGCGGCACCGAGCTGGAGGAGCGGGGCCCGTTCACCGTGTGCCCGAACTCGTTCGGCTGTCCGGCGCAGCTCGTGGGACGAATCCAGCACTTCGGGTCCAGGCAGGCGCTCGACATCGAGGGACTGGGCGAGGAGACCGCGAAGTTGCTGGTCGAGCAGGAGTTCGTTCACCGTGTGCCCGATCTGTTCGAACTGACCGCCGATCAACTCACCGAGCTCGAGGGATTCGCCGAACTCTCGGCGAACAACCTGGTAAGCGCGATCGACCGGGCGCGCAGCACCGAGCTCGCCCGGTTCCTGCACGGGCTGGGCATCCCCGAGGTGGGCGTCGCCGTGGCCCGGGACCTCGCGCGGGCGTTCGGTACGATGGAAGCGCTTCGCACCGCCGACGAAGAGACGCTCGTCCAGGTAGACGGGGTCGGCCCGATCATGGCCGGCCGGATCAACGAGTTCTTCGCCGAGCCTCACAATGCCGCCAACCTCGATCGCCTGCTGTCGTACATGCGCGGGCTGACAGCGCCCGAGCGACCGGCCGAGGGCGGGGCGCTGGACGGGAAGACCTTCGTGTTCACCGGCGGGCTGGAGTCGATGAGCCGGGGCGACGCGAAGAAGCGGGTCGAGGCGCTGGGCGCGAAGGCCACCGGGTCGGTGAGCAAGAAGACCGACTTCGTGGTGGCCGGCGAGGACCCGGGATCGAAGCTGGACAAGGCGGAGTCGCTGGGGCTCGCGGTGCTGGACGAGGCGGGGTTCCTGGCGCTGCTGGCTGAGTGGGAGGGGGAGTGATGGAAAACCTCGAGATCGCCGCCGCCCTCAAGGAGATGGCCGTCCTGCTCGAGATCAAGGGCGGCGTGAATCCGTTTCGCATCCGCGCCTACCGCAACGCCGTGCACACGATCGAGGAGCATCCCGTTCCGCTGCGGAAGCTGGTGGATGAGAACGCCGACCTCACCGAGCTGCCGGCGATCGGCAAGGACATGGCGTCGCACATCACCGAGCTGGTGACCACCGGCCGGCTGACCGAGCTCGAGTCGGTTGCCGCCGAGGTGCCGCGTTCGCTGGTCCAGCTCACTCGGCTGCCGGGCGTCGGGCCGAAGAAGGTGGCGAAGCTGTGGAGGGAGCTGGACGTCGTGACGATCGAGGACCTGGCGGCGGTCGCTGCGGCCGGGATGGTCGCGGGGCTCGAGGGATTCGGGAAGAAATCCGAGGAGAAGATCCTCGCCGCGGTCGAGAAGTTCCAGGAGCGCGAGGTCCGGTTCCGAATCGACGAGGCCGACCAGCTCGTCCAGCCGCTGATCGAGCACATGCTCGCCGACGAGCGGGTGCAGCAGCTCGAGGTGGCGGGCTCCTACCGGCGGCGGAAGGAGACGGTGGGCGACATCGACCTGCTCGTTAAGTCGGATGATCCCGAGCCGCTGATGGAGCGATTCACCGGCTGGAAGCAGGTTGACGAGGTGCTCGGGGCGGGGGACACGCGGGGCTCGGTGATCCTCAAGTCGGGCCTGCAGGTGGACCTGCGGATCCTGCCCGAGGACAGCTACGGCGCGGCCCTCCTCTATTTCACCGGGTCGAAGGAGCACGGCGTCGCGCTGCGGAAGCGGGCCCTCGAGCGCGGATTGAGCGTGAACGAGTACGGGGTTTCCGAGCTGGCCGAGGAGTCCGGCGAAGAAGGAACGACGAGCACCACGGGCCGCGAGCTCGGGAAGAAGGTCGCCGGCCGGACCGAGCATGAGATGTACGAGTCGCTGGGCCTTCCGTGGATTCCGCCCGAACTGCGCGAGAACCGCGGCGAGATCGAGGCGGCGGAGCAGGGGACGCTCCCGAAGCTGATCGCGCTCGAAGACATGCGCGGCGACCTGCAGATGCACTCAACCTGGTCGGATGGGAAGAACTCGATCGAGGAGGTGCTCGTCGCCTGCGCCGCGCGGGGATACGAGTACTTCGCCCTCACCGACCATTCGAAGGCGCTCGCGATGACGGGCGGCATGGACGCCGAGAAGCTGGCCCGGCAGTGGGAGGAGATCGACGAGGTCGTGGCGAAGCACGACGAGATCCGCTTCCTGCGTTCGATGGAGGTGGACATTCTCGCAGACGGGTCGCTCGATCTCGAGGAGGAGTGGCTGGAGAAGCTCGACCTCGTGGTGGTGAGCGTGCACTCCCGCTTCGAACTCCCCGAAGAGGAACAGACAAAGCGAATCCTGGCTGCCGTCCAGCATCCGCAGGTGAACATCCTCGCGCATCCCACCGGCCGGATCATCAACCGGCGCGATCCGTTCGCCTTCGACCTCGATTCGGTGCTCGAGGCCTGCGCCGAGAACGGAGTGGCCGTGGAGCTGAACGCGCATCCCTCTCGGCTGGACCTCAAGGACACGCACCTGATGCGGGCGAAGGGAAAGGGGGTGAAGGTAGTGATCAGTACCGACGCGCACCGGGTCCAGGATCTCGCCTTGATGTC
>JAENXO010000214.1 GCA_016649455.1 Gemmatimonadota bacterium
CAGCTGACCCTCAGCCTCTCCGACGGCAGCTCCATGCTTTTCGAGCCGCTGCCGACCTCCGCGGCGCTCGGCGGATCGGAGACCCTGGGCGGGTCAAAGTGGGAGGTCAGCGCCTACAACAACGGAAGAGGGGGCGTGACGACCCTCGTGGCGGCCACGCGAATGTCGGTCGCGTTCGGCGAGGACGGGACCGTCTCCGGTTCCTCCGGCTGCAACACGTTCAGCGGGACCTACACGGCCGATGATTCGTCGATCGAGCTGGGCCCCGCGGCATCCACACAGAAGATGTGCGCCGCGGAGGGCGTGATGGAACAGGAGGAGCAGTTCCTCGCCGCTCTCGCCGCCTCATCGATATATGAGATTCGCGGGCACCGGTTGCAGCTGCGAAATGCGGATGGGGCACTGCAGGTGGATCTGACCCGGTAGTGAATCAGGGCGGGTGGCGCTCGCCGCCCGCCCCTGCCTCGACTAGCGCTTCTCCCGTTCAGCCAGGAACTGCCGGCACTCGATCTCCTCGAGCGTGCGTGACTGATCGGTCTGGATGACGAAGTCGCCCCATTCGCCCTCGGGTGCGGGCTCGAAAGTGTCGACGTCTTCCACCGGCTGCATCGAGATGATCAGCCTGCTCGTGCCCGGCCGATAAGCCTCGAGGTGCTCGGGCGTGCCCGTGCCGCGCTCGACGTGGAACCCGCCGACCATGTGCAGCACGAGGGCGTCGGGGTGATCGGCCAGGTACTCCGAGATCCAATAGCCCATCGACGCGTCCCACAGCACCTGGCTGTCCATCTGGTTTCCCATGTTGCCATGGGACCCGGCAGGCGCGCGGGCCACGGCCTCTTCGCCCTCGGCGAGCAGCTGCTCGACCGGGATGCCGCACTTCATCCCCTCTTCTTCCATTACCTCGGAGATCACCTCGATCCACTGCTTCCGATACTCGTCTGAGGCCTTGCCGTAGGGGAGGGGAGGCAGGCTCGCCTTCGCCTCGGCCGACATCTCGTCCAGCGACTCGCGCCCGAGCCTGGTGACCCGGTTCGCGTAGCGCCGCGGGGCGTTGGCGGCGATCACGGCGAGGTCGACCTCCTTCGCGAAATCGACCATCGGGCGGTAGTCCGTCTCGTAGCGGGGCCATGGCCGGCCGTCCGCCTTGAACGCGCGGTTGGTGATCAGATCGGCCAGGTACTCGTCCACGATCGGCTGCGTGTCGCGCTGGAAGAACTCGAGCGACAGGGCCACCGGCCGCGCGTCGGCGGTCGCCGGGTCGCCGTACGCCTCGAACGCCCGCTTCCACAGCTCGGCCTCGAGCATGTGCTGGGTGGGGTCGTCGTGTGTCTCGCCCACGAACACGACCGTGTGCGGGGCCATCGCAGCGACGATGTCGTCCAGCGTCGCCGGCTCTCCCGCGCCGGTGAACACGCGGTATTCACCGGCCACGTAGGCGGTGTCATCCGCGGTCGGGACGCCGGGCGTGGAATCCTGGGCCAGGGTGGGGAGCGGCGCTGCTGCCGCGAGCAGGAGCAGGGCGATGGACGGAGCTGTGAGCTTCAGTTTGGCATTCATGAAGCGGATGATAGCACGGTGATCGGTCCGTCGGGAGACGGCCGTCACGCATCGCCCGCCCGACTACCTCGTCGGCACCACCAGCACCGGCACCGGAGACTTCCGGATCACGCCCGCCGATACGCTTCCCACTACCAGGTCGAACAGCTTCCCGCGGCCGTGCGACCCGACGACGATCACCTCGGCGCCGACCCTCTCTGCTTCGTTCAGGATCGTCTCGATCGTCGGCCCCTGGACCAGCAGCGCCGTCACCCGGTGACCTGAGTCGCGCAGGCGTCCGGCGAGACTCTGAATCATCTCGTGTTCGCGGTGAAACTCGTCCGCGACCTGGAGCCGCACCTCGTCGGGGCCCGCCTCGTAGCCCACGAACGATGGATCCGGCTCCGCGACGTGCAGCAGGAAGATCTCGCGGTTGGGCGCGGCCAGCCGGCCGACGATCTCCAGCTGGTCGTCGGTCACACTCGAAAAGTCGAGGGCTACGAGGAGGCTCACGTTCCCATCTCCGGTCGGTTGATTCCGCGCTCCGCCATCCGCTGCTTCAATATACCGACCAGAGATCGGGTCCACCGCTCCTTGTCCCGCGAGCTGATGTGCGACCATTCGGGCGTCTTCACGTCGGACAGCTCCGGATAGTCCTCGAAGTGGACTCCGACGGCGTCGGCGGCTCCAATGATCGGCTCCCACACGCGCTCCCGTGGTGTGGCCTGACGCTCGAACTCCCGGAACCAGTCGCTCGACGGCGGTCGGATGAATACGACCTCTCCGCCCCGGGCCCTGATTGCTTCGACGTCGCGGGCGATGTTCGCCAGCAGTTCCTCGAACGCGGCGCGAGCCACGTCTTCCGGCGGCGGAGGAGGGAGGTGTTCGAGGATCGCCTGCCAGGTCGATGTGACGATCGTGTTGTAGGCGGGGTCGTCTTCAACCTTGTTCCACATGTCGGCCTGCCGGTCCCGCCGCATGTTCTCGATCTTACGGACCTCCGGCTCCTGGTAGGGCGCGCCCTCGCGCTCAGGCCACCAGGCCTGACGATCAAGTACCGTGAACAGGCGGGTGTCGAAATTGTAGAACGCGAAGCTGCGCTCCAGCGGGTACGACAGTTTCTGCCCGGCCCACTGGGACGGGGTCTCCTTGTGGTACCGCTCCAGGGCTTCGGCCCGCGCTCCAATCCCCGGCATCAGCGTCAAAGGCGGTGTCACCCCGACGACCAGCAGGCCCCGGAAGTCCTCGTCCTCCGCGATGTCGGTGAGGATCGGAAGCGGATTTGAGCCCTCGAGCGCCAGCTGCACCCCGTGCACGCCGGTGAGCTCCTCCCACACATCGAGGTCAATGTCGAACAGGGTGCGCGAGGAGCCGATGAAGGCCGTCGCGCCCGGCTCCGGGCGATCGAGCCGGCGCCGTGCCTCGGCCCACTGGCCGTCGTGATTCCCGTACGAAGGCACGTACTGCTCCGAACGCCAGAACGCCTCCCAGCCCGTGAGCGCCACCGCGAACAGGACGACGGCCACGATGGCGGTCGCCGGCCAGCGGACGTCGGGAATCGGCCGGTGGATGACGGGATCAGCGTCGCGCACCGGGGTCGGACTCACGCCCGGGCCGCCGGGCTCAGAACTGGAAGTAGATGAAGGCATTGCCGCTTCCTTGGGTGATCACGATCGCGAACAGCATTCCCGCCCACGCCAGTCCCGTGAGCCACCACGGGGTCTTCGCCACGACTTCCTCCAGCCGACGGTTCCGCATGAACCAGTGCACCACCAGGATCCCGATCGTCACGGCGACGACCCGGATCGCGAGGTGCGAGCCCAGCACGAGCTCGGCTCCTTCGGCTCCGAACCCGAGCATCGCGCCGGTCAGGCTCCAGGCGGTGCCGAAGTCCTGCGCCCGGAAGAACACCCAGGTCAGATTGACGAGGAAGTAGGTCAGCAGGCCGAGGCCCAGCTTGAACCCGAAGCTTTTCGCGATCGCCGCGCCGCCGTAGCGCCCCTGCAGGAAGCGCTCGACTCCGAGGTAGAATCCGTGCAGCCCCCCCCAGATCACGAAGGTCCAGGCGGCGCCGTGCCACAGGCCGCCGAGCAGCATCGTCACCATCAGGTTCACCTGGGTCCGCTGCCAGCCCTTCCGGTTGCCGCCGAGCGGGATGTACAGGTAGTCACGCAGCCAGGTCGACAGCGAGATGTGCCACCGGCGCCAGAAGTCCGAGAACCCGATTGCGGCGTACGGAAAACGGAAGTTGTCGGGCAGGGAAAAGCCCAGACACAGGGCGATCCCGATCGCCGCGGTCGAGTAGCCCGCGAAGTCGGAGAAGATCTGCCCGGAGAATGCCAGCGTGCCCAGCCATGCGTCGGTGAACGGGACTGCCTTGTCGGCCCCGAACACTGCGTCGACGGCCGGGGCGAGGGCGCCGTCGGCGATCACGACTTTCTCGAACAGGCCGAGGGTCATCAGGCCGAGTCCCCACAGCAACTGGTTCCGGCTCGCGCGCACCGGCGCCTGGAATTGCGGAATAAGTTGTGTCGGGCGAACAATCGGCCCAGCAACGAGTTGTGGGAAGAACGTGACAAACAGGGCGAAGTCGAGCAGCGAGTCGGCCGGCTTCGCCCGACGGAGATACACATCCAGCGAGTAGGCCAGCGTCTGGAAGGTGTAGAACGAGATCCCGACGGGCAGCACGATGTCCCAGCCCGGAGCCGTCCAGGTCACTCCGATGGTCGACATCAAGGCGGCCCAGTTCTCGAGCAGGAACCCGCCGTACTTGAAGTAGCCGAGCATGCCGAGATTGACGGCGAGGCTGACCCCGAGCAGCGCCCGGCGGCGCGACTGACGGTCCGTTTCGTAAATCCGCCGCGCCACCCACCAGTCGACCATCGTCGAGAGCCACAGCAGCAGGACGAAGGGGGGATTCCAGGCCGCGTAGAACACGTAGCTGGCGATCAGGAGGTTGACCTTCTTGGCCTTCCACGGCAGCGGCGCGTTGTGCAGCGCCAGCACGATCGCGAAGAAGACGACGAAGGTCAGGGAGTTGAACAGCAAAGGCGGAACTCTCCTGATTTCAGGGTCTGTGCGTTCTGACTGTCGGTTTTTCCGCAGCCTCGGTAGCCGGCCCAAGGTCTAATCAAGGTGGGGAAGAGTGCGCAAGGGGACGCGCAGGTTGGCAGATCGCCGAAAATCTCCTATCCTCGTGGCGTGGATATCCGCACGAAACTCGTGTTCGCGCTCGTCGCGGTGACGCTGGGCAGCCTCACGGCGTTCGGCTTCGTCATGTACGGGATCGCCGACGGCATGATCAGCAAGAGCACGCAAGACCAGCTCGAAGGCCTGGCTGCGTCAGGCGAGGATGCGCTCGAGAGCATCGTGGACGGCTGGCAGGAGCGCGTTCAGCTGATCGCCAGTCGGACGCAGCTTCGCGTCAGCCTGCGCGAGTACAACAACTCGGTGGCTTCCGGGGACGCCATGCGCATCGGGCGGATCCTCGGGGATGCCGCGACGTCCGTCCACACCGTGTCCGCGCTGGCCGTGTTCGATGTTCGTGGACAGCTGGTGGTGCAGATCGGGCTGCGGGCGGACTCGACGCTGGACGCGCTGTCACCCGAGTCATTCCCGGACACGCCTGGCGAAGTCCGTTACCTGGGCGCATACGTCACTGAAGACGGGATCCCGCGGGTCGCCTACTCCATGCAGCTCACACTCGATGCCGAGCACGTGGGCTACCTGTTCGTGCTGCTGAACGGGCAGCGGCTCGTCGATCTTACAACCGACTCCACCGGGCTGGGCCAGACGGGCGAGCTGATGGTCGTGGAGCG
>JAENXO010000548.1 GCA_016649455.1 Gemmatimonadota bacterium
ACGAATTCCACGACCGCGTTCACCGGGGCTGGGCGAGAGCCCTGCTTCGCGCCGCCGGCGTGACGGCCCGGGCCGACGGACTCGAGAACATCGAGGCCGGAGAGCCGGTGATCCTCGTGTCGAATCACCAGTCGAACTTCGACATCTTCTCGCTGTTCCTTGCCCTTCCGTTGTCGATCCGCTTCGTGGCGAAGAGTGAGCTGGCACAGATCCCGGTGCTGGCGCAGGCAATGCGAGCCGCCGGGCACGTGTTCATCGACCGGACCGACCGGCTCGGCTCGGCCGGTGCGATGCGACTCGCGGGAGATCAGTTGCGCTCGGAGAAACTCTGTCTCGGCCTGTTTCCCGAAGGAACCCGCTCGCGGGATGGCGAGCTGGGACGATTCAAGAAGGGCAGTTTCGTGCTGGCCATCGAGACGCAGCTGCCGATCGTTCCGATCGCCGTAGACGGCGGCTGGCGTCTGGCCAGGCGAGGACGGATCCGGCCGGGAGAGGTCAGAATCAGGGTAGGGAAGCCGATTCCCACGGCAGGAAAGACCGCGGAAGACCGGGATGAGGTGCTGGCGGAGGTGAGGGCGGCCGTAGACGGGTTGCTGGCCTCGCTGCGCGCCGAGTCGGCGGACTCGACTCCGAACTGATCGGGGCCCGGAACAGCCCGGGCCCCGATGTCGGACGAAAGAGCTACTGGTTGTCCGGCGTGAAGAAGATCGGGATCCCGCCCTCCGTCGGGGCGATCACCATGTTGTTCTGACCGGTCGCGACTTCACCCAGCACTTCGAGATACCTCCAGTACAGGTAGCGCTGCCCGGAAACGCCGGTCAGGCTCGTCGCGATGATGTCCTGCGCGTCCCTGATTCCCTCGGCCTCGGCACGTTTCTGATTTGCCTGCTCGGCCACGACCTGGGTCTGGTATCCTTCCGCCTGGACCTGCTGCTCGCGGGCGAGTTTGGCCTCGATCGCTTCGCGAAGCGTGGCGGGTGGGACGATCTCTCGCACGAAGAAGTCCGTTATGTGAATTCCGCGCGGCTCGAGCCCCTGGGCCATCAACTCTTCGATACGCACTCCGATCGTCGCCCGGTCCTGCGAGAGAACCGAGGCTGCTGCGATCTCGGCCACGGCATCACGAACCGCCGATCGGTAGGTGTTGTAGACGAATCCGTGAATCGCTCCAGGCTCGCCGATCTGGAGATACAGGTTCACGGCGGAGTCCGGTTCGAGTCGGTACCGATATGCCGCGTCAACCTCTATCTGAAGCTGATCTGAGGTAAGGGCCACCAGGCGTTCGCTGCCGCCCTCTTGAGGATACTGGATCTCCCGGGTCGAATAGTTCGTCCACGATCGGAGGATCGAGTGATACAGCCCCTGCCTGTATGGGGTATCCCCCACCGCGCCCGTGACGGGATTGCGTTTGACCGCGACTTCGTACTCGTTCACCCGGTTGAAACCGAAAAACAGGATAAGAACGAGCGCGATTCCAGCGAGGGCGAAACCGGCTGCACTGGCTTTCTGCATCATGTCTTTGAGCATCTGTCTATCCCTGGGGTTCGAGTCAGGTCGAAGCGAGACAGACGCCGGAACATGGAACTGCACGAGGCACCTTGTCTGACTCCTTCCAATCACACAATTTGCGTCGATCGTGTTCTGGGCGACAGCCTACGATTCGATGCGATCCACCTGGAGCGAGCTTCATGTCCGGCATACAGACGGTCCACGCACGAGAGATCCTCGATTCACGCGGCAACCCGACCGTCGAAGTGGCGGTGAGGCTGACCAGCGGCGTGGGCGGCAGGGCGGCAGTTCCGAGCGGCGCGTCCACGGGCGCACACGAGGCCGTCGAGCTGCGAGACGGGGACCCTGCTCGCTACGGTGGTAAGGGAGTCCTGCAGGCCGTGGCAAACGTCAATGGAGAGATCGCCGGGGCCCTGCGTGGCACCGAGGCCGCCGACCAGGAGGCCGTGGATCGGCGACTGATCGACCTCGACGGGACGCCGAACAAGGC
>JAENXO010000416.1 GCA_016649455.1 Gemmatimonadota bacterium
CCGCGAGTCGGCCATCGTCGGCGAACGACAGAATCGGCTTGAGATCGAGCATTCCGCCAAGCCATGCCTTGGCCCGGCCGACCCGGCCCGATCGCAGGAGATACTCCATCGTATCGACCGAGAAGAATACATTCGACTGGTCCCGGACCCGTTTCAGCTCCTGAACCACGTCATCCAGATCCATGCCCTGGTCGAGCAGTTCCACGGCACGCACCACGAGAAGACCGGTTCCAATCGAACCCGATCCGGAATCCAGGGCGATCCCTTCCACACCGGTCATCCCCCTGAGTGCGGCTGCGCCGGTCCCGAATGTACCTGAGATATGAGCGCTGATGTAGATACCTAGGATAGCCTCGGCCCCACGAGCGAGTCCGCTTTCATACGCATCGAGGAACGCGCGTGGAGTCGGCTGCGAGGTGGTGACGGAGCCATTCGCATCCGGCCCGTGCATGCGCTCATACAGGCCTGCGGCATCAAGATCGACCCCGTCCAGGTATGTCCGGTCGCCGATCGTCACCTGCAGCGGGACGACGGAGACCCCGTGGCGCTCAGACCACTCCCGCGGCAGATCCGAAGCCGAGTCGACGACGACCGCGATGTGCCGGGTCGTCCCTGAGAGCAGCGTGTCCTCGATTCGCTCGGACACGATCTCGCCGAATCCTGCCAGCACTTCGATCACCGCGGCCGGCGTGTCCGCGTGAATATGAACCTTGGCGAGATTCGCCGCGTGCAGAACGATCGTGGACGTACCGAGATCGTGTATCGCCTCTCTGATCGTCAGGTCGTCCGGGAGATCAGGTCCCCGAACCGCAATCTGCGTGCAGTACCGCCCCTCGTCCGCGCCCACTCCGGCCTCGCGAGCCTGATACAGAAACTTCGTGTCCCCCGAGTCCTCCAGAGCTTCGGTTCGGAGCCTCCCTTCGATGAACTGAAGGATCCCACCGAAGAAGCTCACGAATCCCTTCGCTCCGGCATCTACCACGCCCGCTTCGCGCAGCGCCTCGAGCATGTCCTGCGTGCGGGCCAGGGACCGCTCGGCGGCGACATGCATGTCATTGAGCCAGTAGTAGATGTCGCCGTTTCCGGCCACGGCGCGTCGCTCGGCCTCGATCGCCATGTCCCGCGCGACCGTAATGATCGTCCCTTCCCGGGGATTCTCGAGCACATCGTCAAGGGAGGACGATGCACCCGACAACGCCTTTGCCATCTCCACGGACCCCATCCGTTCCTGCCCGCGTACGAGATCGGCGAAGGTGAGAAGAAAGCGCGAGAACAGCATGCCGGAGTTCCCGCGCGCGGCCATCACACTGGCTTCGGCGGCGACATCGGCCACGACCGTGAGCGAACGCGAATCCAGCGGACGCACTGCTTCGGCGATTGAATTGAGCGTCAGGGCGAGGTTCGTTCCCGTGTCTCCATCCGGAACCGGGAACACGTTGATCCGGTCCAGCTCCTCACGGTCCTGTGTCACGTGCTGGATGCCAGCGAGAACGCTTCGTCGGAGGCGCCTTCCATCCACGTACGAGATCCGCAACGGCCGTCTTGCGGCGCCGGTCCCGAGGTCGGCGCCATGTCCAACGTGCGGTTCGGATGGAGATTGTCCGGATGGAATCGGCAGCTCGCTATTTCCAGCGCCGTCACTCACGCGCTTCTCTCCTGGCGATTGCCTCGGGAAATGGCCGAACGATTGTCAGGCGGCCGGTGACCGGCCCGGATCGTCACTCTTCGGCGACGACCCAGACGCTGATCTCCGGCTCGACTTCCGCATGAAGCCGGATCGGGACCTTGTACATGCCCAACTGCTTGATCGGCTCGGCAAGTCTGATGATGTGCCGGTCGATCTCGATGCTCTGGTCGGCCAGGCGACTGGCGATGTCGCTCGTAGTGACCGATCCGAACAACCGCCCCTCTTCCCCGGCCTTGACCTTGAGCGTGACCGACACGCCGGCCAGTCGCTCTGCCACCTTCTCCGCCTGGTCACGGTCGCGCATCGAGCGCTTCACGAGGTGTTCCCGCTCTTCCTCGTGCCGCCTCAGGTTGGCAGCCGTCGCTTTGTACGCAAACCCCTGCGGAAGCAGGTAGTTCCGTGCGTAGCCAGGCTTCACGTCCACGATGTCGCCGAGCTCGCCCAGGTCTTCGATGTCCTGTCGCAGGATGATCCGAACCATTCGTTTCCGTCCTTCGATATCTGTTTGTCGCGGGTCGCTCTCAGCGGCCCGGCCCGTCAACCAGCCTGGCGGCGAATCTCTCGCGAAAGTGCAACCAGGTGTCCCCGATTCCAAGCACGAGCGCCGCTCCAAACACAAACGGATAAGCCAACACCGTGCCGACCGCGAGAAATGCCCATGTCCATGCGGACGTGGCCGCCGCGGCCGCGATCCACGCCAGTATCGCCCCACCACGCGCCAAGTACAGCGCCACCATGAACAGCGTCGCATTCTCCCCGACGCGGAACGCGCCGCCGCCGAGTGGCAGCACGAGGAGCATCAGGCCCGCCACGAGAATCCACACGAGTTCATCACGGAACCGGAACTCGCGCACGGCTGGCGGAGGCTCATGATCCTCGCCGTGCCTGCCGGCGAAATACCAGCAGGCCGCCAGCGCCGCCATGGTCGCGAGGGCGAGCAGCGCCGGATACACGTCATGCTGAAACACCGCCCACGTTTCGATCGCGGCACGGACCGATTCTCCGATCGAGCCGGAAGCGGCTTCCCGGTCCGCGGCCAGAATCGCATACGCCGTGGTCGCGGCCTCGCGAATCTGAACTTCCATCCAGCCGTCGAGCGCCCTGCCCAGGCCCGGCTGCAGCATGGCCGTCAACGCGATGGCCGTGGTGGCCACCGTCACGGTTCCGAGACCGCGATCGAACAGGCCTCTCGGCCGGCGCAGTACCGTCAATGCCACGAACAGGCCTCCGGCCA
>JAENXO010000341.1 GCA_016649455.1 Gemmatimonadota bacterium
CAGGTCGAACTCCCGTGCGGCGGCTCGACTCGCGAGCAGCAGTGCCGCCGCACCGTCATTGATGCCCGAGGAGTTGCCGGCCGTGACCGTTCCACCGGGCCGGAACGCCGGTCGCAGCCGGGCCAGGCCTTCCGCCGTGACTTCCGGCCGCGGGTGCTCGTCCTCCCGAACCAGGATCGGGTCCCCCCGTCGCCGGGGGACCTCGACCGGCACGATCTCGTCGGCGAACCGTCCCAGCTCGATCGCCCGGGCGGCACGGCGCTGGCTTTCGAGCGCGAACGCGTCCTGCTCCTCCCGGGTGACGAGCGGGTCGCCGCCGATGATCTCGGCCGTTTCCCCGAGCGACACGGTCCATTCGGCGGGCATCCGGGGGTTCGTGAATCTCCATCCGATTGTCGTGTCAGAGGAGACCGGATCCATGCGGGCAAACCCTGTCTCCGGCTTGAGCGTCACCCAGGGCGCCCGCGACATGCTCTCGACGCCGCCCGCGACGAACAGATCGCCTTCTCCGCAGCGGATTGCGTGTGCCGCGCTGACCACGGCCTGCAGTCCGGAGCCGCACAGCCGGTTCACGGTCTGTCCCGCCACTTCGACGGGAAGGCCCGCGAGCAGGGACGCCAAGCGCGCCACGTTCCGGTTGTCTTCGCCAGCCTGGTTCGCGCACCCCATAACCACGTCTTCGATCCGCTCCGCCGGCACCCCGGACCGGTGGACCAGCTCCCGGATTACGAGGGCGAGCAGGTCGTCGGGCCGAACGGTGGCCAGGGCCCCGCCGTGAGTTCCGACGGGGGTGCGGAGGGCCCCACAGATCAGGGCGTCGCGGGGATCATTGGCACCCGGCGCGGTAGGCGCGCTCATTGCAGGCTCACCCAGACGCTCTTGGTCTGCGTGTACTCTTCGAGCGCCTGCCGCCCGAGATCCCGGCCGAAGCCCGAGCTCTTGAATCCGCCGAACGGCGAGCCCGGATCATACCGGTTGTAGGTGTTCACCCATACGGTGCCGG
Organism: Gemmatimonadota bacterium; assembly: GCA_016649455.1. Classification (GTDB taxonomy): domain Bacteria; phylum Gemmatimonadota; class Gemmatimonadetes; order Palauibacterales; family Palauibacteraceae; genus Carthagonibacter. Next base: position 1,004 of record JAENXO010000341.1, read on the forward strand.
CCTTCACGGCAGCGGCGAACTGGTGCGCCTTGGCCACGTCCCGGGTCCACACACCGGATGCCAGCCCGTAGACCGTGTCGTTCGCCTGTGCAATCGCGTCGTCGAAATCTTCGAACGGGAGCGCCGCCAGCACGGGCCCGAAGATCTCCTCGCGGGCGATGCGCATATCGGGTGTGACCTCGTCGAACACCGTCGCTTCCACGAAATAGCCTCGCCCCTCCACGGTCGCGGCCTTTCCGCCGGCCAGCAGCCTCGCGCCCTCGGAGACGCCGGACTCGATGTACGCCAGCACCCTCTCGTACTGGGCCTTCGAGACGAGCGGCCCGAGCCTGGTGGTGGCCTCCATCGGGTCACCGATCGTGGTCTTCGCGGCTCGCGCGGCGAGCCTGGCGAGGAATTCTTCCCGGATCGACTCCTCGACGAACAGCCGGGAGCCGGCCGCGCACACCTCGCCCTTGCCGTAGAAGATCCCCGTGATCACGCCGCGGACGGCGGCTTCGAGGTCGGCGTCCGCGAACACCACGTGCGGAGATTTCCCGCCGAGTTCGAGCGAGATCTTTTTCAGGGTTCGGGCCGCCGTTTCCATCACGATCCGGCCGGTCTCGGTCGATCCGGTGAACGAGATCTTGTCGACCCCCGGGTGCTCCACCAGCGCCTGTCCGGTGACCCGTCCACGGCCGGGGATGACGTTCAGGACGCCGGGCGGAAATCCGGCCTCGAGGGCCAGTTCTCCCAGCAGGAGCGCCGTGAGCGGAGTCTCCTCCGCCGGTTTCAGGACCACCGTGTTTCCGCACGCCAGGGCCGGCGCGACTTTCCACGAGGCCAGGTTGAGCGGGAAATTCCACGGGACGATCGCGCCGACGACGCCCAGCGGCTCGCGGCGTGTGTAGTTGAGGAACGGACCGGAGACCGGGATCACTTCGCCGGCCAGCTTGTCCGCCCATCCGGCGTAGTAGCGGAGGTTCGCGACCACGAACGGAATATCGACCTTTGACGATTCGAACAGCGGCTTACCGTTGTCCTCCGTCTCCACCCGGGCGATTGCCGGGAGATTCTGTTCGACGAGATCCGCGAGTCGCCACAACAGCTCGGCCCGCCGGTGCACGTCCATGTCGCGCCACGCCGGGTTGTCGAACGCTTCGCGGGCGGACCGCACGGCGGCATCTACCTCCGCGGGTCCGGCTTCTTCCACCCGGGCGATGACTTCTTCGGTCGCCGGGTTGATCGTCTCGAAGCGGTCGTGACCCTCGGTCCACGAGCCGCCGATCAACAGTTTCGTGCGTTGCTCCATGGTCGGTCGGTTCCGGGCTGGAAGGGAGGGGCCGCGGCGGTTGCCGCGGCCCCGGTTGTCGATCGAATCGAGGTCCTGCCTATGTTCCGGTGAACTCCGGCTTCCGCTTCTCGATGTAGGCGTTCAGGCCTTCGCGCGCGTCGTTGCCCTGGAACAGCAGCTGCTGCAGTTCGCGCTCGATCGCCAGGCCCTCGGAGAACGGGACCTCGACGCCGCTGCACACTGCGCGCTTGATCCGGCCGACGGCCCTTGAGGCCTTGTTCGGCGGGACGAACTGCTTCGCGTACTCCATCACGTCCTCGAAGAAGTTGTCGGCTTCGAAGATCTTGTTGATGATCCCGAGGCCGGCGGCCTCTTCGAACTCGAAGGTCAAGCCCTCGACCATCAGCTCGATCGCCTTCGACTTTCCGAGCAGCCGGCCGAGACGTTGTGTTCCGCCCGTGCCCGGGAGCACTCCCAGCGTCACCTCCGGCAGACCGATCTTGCCCCCGCCCTGTTTCGCGATCCGCAGATCCGCGGCCAGCGCGATCTCGAGTCCGCCCCCGACCGTGTGGCCGTTCAGCGCCGCGATCACGAGCTTCGGAGTCTGCTCGAGACGGGTCAGCGTCTCGTTCGCGTGCAGGCAGAAGTAATACTTGAAGTACGGGTCGGAAGTCTGGAGCATCCGGATGTTCGCCCCGGCGCTGAAGAACTTGTCGCCGGCCCCGCGCATGACGATCACGTGGACACTCTCGTCAAATCGAGCCTTCACGATCGCCGCGTCCAGCTCGACCATCATCTCGTGCGTATACGTGTTCGCGGGCGGGTCATCCATCGTGAGAACCGCGACACCATCCTCTACCTCGTATCGGATCAGCTGTTCGGCCATCTTCGTCTCATCTCCAGGTCTGTTTCAGGGTCCATTCGAACGGCAACCCAAAAAAGCTAGCGGCAGTCCGGATGGGATGACAGGGCGGGGATCTCGCGCCCGGGGGATGAAGCGATGCACCCGCTGATCGGGCAACGTCTTGGGTCGATCCCCGCCGGGCGCTATCATTAGACGCATGAAGAGACCTCCACGACTCCTTGCTGCTGTTCTGTCTGCCGGGCTGGCGGCGGCCGCGGTCTCCTCGGTCGCGGCACGTGTTCAGGAGTCCCCGGTTGTCGTGCGGATTCCAGTGACCGGAACGGTCGAGCTGGGTCTCGCCCCATTCGTCGAACGCGCTCTCGCCGAAGCCGCTGGAATCGGCGCCGACCTCGCCGTGCTCGATATCGATACGCCGGGAGGCCGGATCGACGCCGCATGGC
>JAENXO010000378.1 GCA_016649455.1 Gemmatimonadota bacterium
ACCCGACTGGCTCCGGGAGCTGATCCGCGAGCTGGAGACAGATCCGTCACGCCGCTGGACCGACCGTGACCTCGAACAGCGAGGTCTGAGTCCGGAGCGCGTGCGTCGCTGGTTTCAGCGTCACCACGGAATCACTTTTCATGCATACAGCCGGGCACGACGTCTGGGCGAGGCGCTCGGACGGATTCGGCAGGGAGAGGAAGTGTCGCGCGCCGCATACGCCCAGGGATACGATTCGTTGAGTGGATTCCAGGAAGCATTTCGGAAGCTCCTCGGGGCTCCACCCACGGAACTGCGTGACGCTCGTACGGTTCGCGTTTCCCGGATCCTGACGCCGCTCGGCCCAATGCTCGTCGGAGGAACGGACGACTCTCTGTGTCTGCTCGAGTTTATTGACCGACGGATGTTGGAGACCCAGCTCAAGCGGCTGCGGGACCGGTTGGGCGCTGTGTTGATTCCCGGCTCGAATGCCGTGACCGGGGCGGCGGAGGAAGAACTCGCTGCATACTTCGCGTGCGGTCTGAGCGAGTTCAGTGTCCCGTTGGAGGCTCCGGGTACGGAATTTCAGCAGACCGTCTGGCAGGCTCTCCAGGAAATCCCGTACGGCACGACTGCTTCCTACGGAGATGTGGCGCAGAGCATCGGCAGGCCGACCGCGGTGCGCGCTGTGGCTCGGGCCAACGGTGACAACCGGATCGCGATCATGATCCCCTGCCACCGGGTTATCGGATCCGACGGCACTCTGACGGGATACGGCGGCGGACTGTGGAGGAAGCGGCGACTCCTCGAGCTCGAGTCCGGGCAGACCGAAGTTTTCGCCGAGTAGGCCGCGCGCGGAGGTGTCAGATCCGGGCCGCTACAGGCTCGGATCCTCTCCTTCCTCTATCTCACCCAGCGCAGGCGATGCCCGCCCGCGAACTCTCAGCTCGAATACATCCGGCCGCGCGTAATTGCCCGCGATGTCTAGCTGCCAGCGCGGCCCCACGAGCTGGTCGGGGTGCACCTCGGCATAGAGGATCGTCTCCTCCTGTTCCGCCGGTCCAGCCACGATCTTCCCATCGGGATCCACGATCACACTGCCCCCGGGGTTGATCCAGCCATCGACTTCGTCGAGATAAGTCTGTTTCAGCGGAAGTTCGTCTGGCACGTCGTCGACGTGAAACGCCTGGCAGCAGCTGACCACGAAGCACCGGCACTCCTTGGCCACATGCCGCATCGACGACAACCACGGCTCGCCGTGATCCCAGGTCGGAGCGACGTAGATCTGCACGCCCCTGGCCGCCAGCGTGTAGCGGGCCAGGGGCATGTAATTTTCCCAACAGATCAGTCCGCTGACCCGGCCGAACGGCAGCTGGTGAACGTCGAGATCATCGCCGTCCCCACGACCCCATACGAGGCGCTCTCCGGTGGTCGGAATCAGCTTCCGGTGCCTGCCCAGGATCGTGCCGTCCGGTCCGATATAGAGCAGCGTGTTGAACAGGGTCGAATCGCTCCCCTGCGCGTTCCTCTCGTTGACGCCGATCGCGGTCGTCACCCCGGTGTCCCGGGCGAGATCACACAGCTGGTCCGTCTCCGGACCTGGAATCGTGATCGAGCTCCGGTGAAGGGCCGTATACGCCTCTCGCAGGGGGTGCGTGTGTGCCGCCGGCGCGAACCACACCCAGACCGGATACCCGGACAGGAACGCTTCCGGAAACACGACCAGCTGTGCCCCCTCATCCGCCGCCCGGCGTACGAGATCATGCGCCTTGCTCAGCGTCGCTTCGAGATCAAGGAAGACGGACGACGCCTGAACAGCGGCGATTCGAAAGCTGGGACTCCGGCTCATGGCCATTACGTTCCCCTGGAGTTCTGGACTACTCTATCCGACCAGCATCTACGTCCTGGATGAACTCGATGAGTCCCGGGAAGTACGTCGACGGGTCATCGTACATGGCAAGGTGGCTTCCAGACGGACAATACAGGTACCGTCCATTCTGCACGGCATCGGCCATCCACTTCATGTGCTCGGGATCCATCGTGTCATACTGCGCACCGATCATCAGTGTCGGGACGCTGATCAGCTCGAGGTCGGCCGTACGATCCCATTCCAGCAGGCGGCCGCTGGCACCGAGCTCGCTCGGCCCCTGCATCAGTACGTAAACGTCTGGATTCATGTGCGCGAATGCCCGGTTCACCGGATCCGGCCAGTCGGCGGGCGGCAGGCGCAGAAAGTGGTGCACATAATGCTGCTCGACGAGCAGCTCCATGTACGCCGGGTTGGCGAAATCGCCGGCGGCTTCGAACGCCTGGATCTCCAACAGGGCATCCTGGTCCATCTCCGGCATCAGGACGGTACGCGCATACTCGTTGTACGCCGGAATGCTCGCCATCATGTTCGAAATGATGAGCCCCTTGAGCTTGTCCTGGTGCTGCAGGGCATACTCCAGGGCCAGGATTCCGCCCCAGGACTGGCCCAGCAGATAGAAATTGTCCGGACCGAGGCCCAGGGCGATGCGCACCTGCTCGACCTCGTCCACGAATCGTTCCACCTGCCACAGGTCCGTGTCGTCGGGCTGGTCCGAGTAGTACGAGCCGAGCTGGTCGTAGTAGTAGTACTCGATTCCGGCGCCTGGAAAATACGAATCGAACGCCTCGAAGTACTCGTGGGTGACGCCGGGCCCGCCGTGCAGCAACAGGACCTTGATCGTCGGGTTGTTGCCCACCCGCTTGGTCCACACGCGGAAACTTCCCTTCGGAGTCTCGATCGGGATCATCCGAATCCCGCCGGCCAGCAGGTCGTCCCGGCCGGCATTGTCGAAGTACGCTGCCGAGGGCGGATCAGCTGGACTGCCACCAGACCGGGGGGTGTCGGGTGCGCATCCGGCCACGAGCAGGCCTGCCGCAATGAGAGCGATCCGGTTCGTCATCTTGTTCTCCGGTACAGGGAAATCAGAGCTCGAACTTCTCCCCTTCAACCGCGACGCGAAACCCGTTTCGCTCGATCTGCTTCCGGGCTTCGCCGTCATCGAGTAGCGCCGGGTTCGTGTGATTCAGGTGAATGAACCGGATCTTCGCCTTCTCGGCGGATGGCAGGTCCTCGAAACGTCGCATGCTGTGCGTGATGAACGGGTGCGGGAATCCCGTCATGTCTCGACCCGGGATTTCGCCGTTCGCGAAAAACGACCCGTCCAGGTACGCCACGTCCACCGATGCAATTGCA